>JAFADM010000198.1 GCA_023424865.1 Bacillota bacterium
CCACACTGAGCCATACGTCCAAGGCTCCCGGGTTTGCCACCCGATCCAGCTTTGCGGTAAACTTAAGATTCTCCAGAGCCTTCATATAATCCAGAATTTCAATGCTTGTGGCATACCAGATATCCTCGCGGCCTCCCGTATAAGCGCAAAACGCCTCTATAACATCCCAGTTGTCCTTGTTGTCAAACTCATAGCTGTGGCCCCAGACATATAAGAGCCGGGGACGTTCAAGGCGCCTTTTACTCATTCCCTGTCCGGTTATAAAGGTTTCCCCCATAGCCATCAGCCCCTGGTTGTGGTGGCAGGAAGGACACCACCTTAAGGGATCGGAGGGAAGCTGAAAGCCGGGGGTGCTGCCTGTTGTCCGGGCATATTCAATGCCGTAGTGGGGAAGCGCGCTTACAACCTTTTCCGAAGCGCTGCCGAAGGGGTAGGACATTCCTCTTACAGGGGCTTGTGCCAGCTCCTCAAGATATATGCGGTTGTCAAGAATTTCCCTAAGCAGGCGGGAAGCGGGTATGTCGTCCAGAAAGGGGTGAAGCACCGTATGGGCCGATATTTCAAAGCCCTCATACAACTGTCTCACAGCACTTCTTCCCACCCCGTCGTCCGCTTCCAGCACTTGATTGCAAAGGTGAAAGGTGCCTCTTATGCCGTGGCGGTTGAAAATGCCCACAAGCCTTTCATCCGCCCGGTTTCCTCCGTCATAGCTCATGGTCAGGGCCAGCTTTGCCCCTCCGGGAAACAGATTAAACAGAACTTCCATCCTTTATCTCACTCCTTTTTAACCCTTAATTGAGCCTATCATTACACCTTTGACAAAATGCTTTTGTACAAAGGGATAAACAATAAGCACGGGGACGGTGGCAACGACAATAAGGGAATATTTCATGAGATTGGCCAGGCCCTGCTTGGCTTCCATGGTGTCCTGATCCAGAAGCATGGCAGGATCAAAGGTATTGGCAATAAGAATATTCCTGAGGAAGATCTGCAAAGGGTACAATTCCTTTTTGGTGATGTAGAGAAAGGCGCTGAAATAGGAGTTCCAATGTGCAATGGCATAATAAAGGGTTATTACGGCTATGACAGCCTTGGAAAGCGGCAGGGCAATCTGAAGGAAGAATCGGAAATCATTGCAGCCGTCAATTTGCGCCGCCTCCAGAAGCTCGTGAGGGATACTGTTTTGGAAAAAGGTCCGGGTAATGATCATGTTCATAACCGACAAGGCCCCAGGCAGCAGCAGCGCCCAGATGGTATTCATTAATCCCAGCTCGTTGACGAGAAGGTAACTGGGAATCATGCCCCCGCTGAATATCATGGTAAAGGTAAAAAGGAACATCAGCGGTCCCTTACCGGGCAAATCCCGCCGGGAAAGAGGGTAGGCCGCAATGAGTGTAATAAAAAGATTAATCAGGGTCCCAAAAACAGCGTAGAACAGGGAATTTCGGTAACCCAGGAGTACATCCCCCGTCTCAAAGATAGCGGTGTAGCCCATGAGGCTTATGTCCACAGGCCACAGAAAAACCCTTCCGGCGGATACGGCCTCAGCAGAGGAAAAGGAGGCAGAAAGCATGAATATCAGGGGATAACCGATGATAATAAGTATGAGGATCAGAAAAGAATAAACAAAGCCATAGAAAATACGATCCTCCGAGGACATTTTAATTCTTTTAACAGTCTTTTTCATATCTGACTCCTTTACCAGAGGCTAGTCTTGCTCAGTCTGCGGGACAGGGTGTTTACAAAGACAATAAGAACGAGGTTAATCACCGAGTTGAACAGACCAATGGCCGTTGCATAGGAAAAATCGCTGTTGCCTCCCGAACCGAGACCGATACGGTAAACATAGGTTGAAATAAGCTCACTGCTGCTTATGTTAAGCGAATTCTGCATAAGGTAAACCTTTTCAAAGCCCACGCTCATAATGCGCCCGGCGTCCAGGATAAGAAGGATGGTAGCGGTGGGCAGAATGCTGGGAAGGTCAATATGCAATACTCTTTTAAACCTTCCTGCACCGTCAATCTGAGCTGCCTCGTGAAGCTCCATGTCCACCGAGGACAGAGCTGCTATGTAAATGATGGAGCTCCAGCCCATGTGCTGCCATATCCCCGACCATACATAAACATGGGGAAAAGAGGCCGCCTGACCCAAAATATCCGGTGGCCGCTGATTGAAAAGCGCCTGCCATATATTTCCGTAAAGTCCTACTATGGGGTTGAAGAACTGCATGACCATACCTACCAGCACCACAATTGAAATGAAATGAGGGATGTAGGTTACAGTCTGAATCAGCCTCTTAAACCGCTCCTGGCGAACGCAATTCAAAGTGAGAGCCAAAAGGATGGGTAGGGGAAAGCCGGCCATCAAACCGTATACAGAGAGGGAAAGGGTGTTTTTAACCACCCTTTCAAACTGATAGGAGTTGAAAAACTTGATAAACTGGTCAAAGCCTACCCAGGGACTCGCTTCCATTCCCAGCCTTACGCTGAATTTCTTAAAAGCGATCTGAAGTCCGTACATGGGCGCATACTGAAAGACAATCAGGTAGATAATGGGAATCAGAAGCATGGCATAGAGCTGCCATGATCTCAGGGCTCTTTTTGTGAATGATGGTGCTTTTCTTGGAACAACTGTCGGAATCATGGGCATCCTCCTGTAGGCTAACGGCTTTTGCTTGCCGTCCAGTGTTTATTGCGGCAACAAGGTTATCCTGTCTCTTATTTGCCGACGGTTCTGTCATAGGCGGTCTGAGAAATTTCAAGGAATTGGCCCAGGCCTATTTTTTCAAGCTCATTGAGGAAATTGCTCCAATCCGCGTCAATATCCGTGTAACCGGTAATATAGGCGGCGTTCTTTTCCTTTACATAGGTCTTCAGATTGGCCTTGATTTCAGAAATAGTGTCCATCTCCTCGCCGGTATACATAATCTTGTAAATGATCTCGTCCGGCTTAAGCTCAAACTCAATGGCATCTGCTTCGGCTACTTCAAGGGTTATGGCGCTTGATAACGGGTTATCCGTGTCAACAGTCAGTCCACCGGCAACCTCGTAGGTACGGAAGCAAGGCGCTCCATTCTGCCAATGGGCATTCTGTACCGAGCCCCATGCCAGAATAGGAACGATCATGGCAGGATAGCCCATATTTTCATAAGCACCCTTTTCATTGGCAGTAGGACCTCTCCAATCCACTTCCGGCTCTCCCCAGCGATTCCATACGGTGGCTTCATCGCTCATCATGAGATCCAGCAAACGGAAAGCGGCTTCTGGATTTTTGGCGTTCATGGTGATGTAGGCAGTGGGATTTGGCAATGTGGGACGGAAAATGGACTGCTTAATACCACTGGGACCTGCAAGGGGCGAAGCGGAAACGTATTCGGTACGGCGATTGTCGTCACCTGCCAGCATGGAGGGAGAGCCGATAATGGCCGTACCTACCAGGGTAGCGTCAGGATTGTTCATGATCTGCTTGGCCTGGGCATCGTCCTGGGTAAAGGAAACCGGCAGGAGCAAATCGTCAAGGCACAGATCTCTCAGATACTTAAGTCCTTCCTTCCATTCCTCAGTGGTATAAGCAAAATTGATTTTCCCATCTTCAAGAACCATCCAGTCCCTTGATTCATCCGAGTAGATAAAGGAGGTCATAAGAAAGTCGAAATAATAGGAGAAAAAGCCTGTGGTGGCGCCCATAAGAGGAATCTCGTCCGCCTTGCCGTTTTTATTGAGATCCGTAGCTTTAATTTTTTCAAGGAGGGCACGGTATTCGTCTGTGGTGGTGGGAGCTGAAACCCCTAATTCATCCAGCCAGGGCTGATAAAGCCAGAGACGGCGGTCAAATTCGTTAACGATGGACTCCGCATAGGATGGCACCGTATAAATATTGCCGTCAGGAGAGGTAAAATAGGCAGCCAGATTCTTATCCGCCGTGCGTTCAAGCTGGGCTTTCAAATAATAGGACGAATGCTCAATATAATCGTTAATGGGGAGGAAGTAGCCACCGGAGCCATAGGTAGCCACAGCCCTGTCCTCCAGCCCGCGGATGAGTATTTCCGGCAGATCCGTGCCGCCGGCGGCAATCATAAGCTCAATTTTCTGGGTGGCTTCGTTGCTGGGATAAAGCTCAAATTCCAGATTGAAATTACCCTTCTCCTCCAGCATTTTCGTGTATTTATTGGTTTTGTAGTCGCTGACATTGGCACTTTGAGCCAGACCAATCTTTAAGGTCACGGTTTCTTTGGCAATGGGGAAGACACCCGGCTCATTAAGATTGGGATCCGAAGAAAAACCGCCCTCCACAGGTGCTGTTCCCGATGGGGAAACCGTGGCAGGCGGTGTGGTTTGGGGTGAGTTTACGCCGGATTGTCCGCAGGAGACCGTCATCAGGGCAATAGCCATAACGGAAGCCACCGCAGCAATACCTTTTTTAAAGGACCTCTTTGAATGTGTCATAGAATCATCCTCCTATAATGTTGACTTTTGTTCAAATTAACGAAAGGCTGATTCTCATTTTAGAAAAATTGCAGCAATTTGTACACGTGATAATAGGGAAACACCGTGAAATAATGGAAATGGCCCTGACTTTTTTCATGCTTTTAACGAAGGGGATGGATTTTTCGGAAAGTATAAATGAAAGAATTTAAAACCGGTAAAAAGGAAGCCTCAGAGGGCTTCCCATTCATTAATAAATGTTTTTGTTTTTTCCAGCAAATCCAACAGATTCATTTTTTTATCTCCCCTGTACCAATTCCGCCATTTGTCATGCTCGGCGGCGGTTCTGTCAACAAGAGCCTTCTCCATATAAAAGACCGCTTCCAACAACGCCTCTCGCCCCTTTCCGTCAACGGCCAGGAAAAGCTGCTCCACCCAGCCGTAGAGTCCAATCATAATCTGGGCCTGTACGAGAAAATGATCCTTGAAGAAAGGCTGTCTGTCTTTCCTGATTTCAGGCAAACGCGATGCAAGAAGGATAAAAACCTCCTTCCATTTACGGGTGGCCTCAGGGAAAACGCTCCTTAAAAAGGACAGCATCTCATCCTTAGTTGAATGTCCGGCCCCTATGCCCGGTTCCCCACCTCGTAAAACATCTAGAAGCGCCAGCCCCTTCATTCTCGCCACTCCGTCCATCATGACCTGCTCGTCGGGGAAGGCATCGTTTTTAAGTACATGGAAGGCAGAGTAAAAGCTGTTGTACAGTGCGGTAAGATCCTGACCGAATTCTCTCAGGCACCAGCTTTTCATAAAATTATCCCTGTTATAGGTCTCCCTGTTCCAGGTTATTTCAGCAAGAACCTTTATGCCCAGTACAAATTCACGAATATTACCCACATTAGCAATGGAGTAAAAGGTATCCCCTTTTTCCCGTGCCTGGCGGTAATTGTGCTCAATCTTTTGAGGTGAGGTGATCTGTGCCAGCCGAGGCCCCGCTCCCCAAAAGGCCACATGGTAGTATACACCGTACCGGGTATCCTCCCGCCTTATGACATGATGAAAGTCCTCTCCCCACATCTGGGTGCTGCCCTCATCGGCAAAAACAACAACGGTATTTTGGGGAAAGGTTAAAAAGCCCTTGTTATGGAGCTCTCCGCCTTCCATCCAAAGTGTTGTGGTGGAATAAAAATTCTTATGGCCCAGTACCCTCTCAACAATTTCCGCCTGCACTGCCATGGCCCTGGAGATAAGACGGCCCCTTTCTTCCATACTCGAAGGCACATTGGGATCATGCACCCAGACGGGCCGATCTCCTCTGCCCCTTAAACCCAGCTGCCAGATGACATTAGGATATTGACCCCATTTTTGGGCATAATCCGTCCAAATCTGGCTGAACAGTTCCGGATGAGCGACAAAGGAAGCCGGAGGCGACATGCCTTTTCCCTTCCAGTAATTGTCCCAGGCAAAGTGGCTCACTCCCATAGGCTCCACATGATGCTGGGATATAAAAAGCCCTCTTTCCGTTACGATACGGACCAGGTTCTCTTCTGGGGGATTCATAATATCCACGAAAGAGGCGGGAATCAAAAGATTCTGTTTGAGCCTGAGAGCGGTTTCCGCCACCTTTTCGATAATGGTGTGGTGCGTTACCTGATGGTAATAGGGATAGTCGATAAAACGCTTTCCGCCGCCGTTCTTCCATTGGGTTAAAAGGTCCTCGTCATTTAAAAACCATCCTCTGAAGCGGGAGGTTACAGGACCATCCGAAATATGGACGGACCCCAGAATAATCTTTTCCTTCCGCCTAGGTTCATTGTCCGTCCAGAAATAAAGAGGATCCACACCCAGAAAAGTTTCACAGAAATGGTAAATCCCAAAAACACTTCCCCTGTAATCGCTGCCCATAATGCATAAATTTTTGTTTTCGGGTCCAAAGCTTACAATAGAAAAATGCTCCCACTTGCCTTCTATGGCATTAAAAGAAATACCCTCGCATGCAAGCCAGGCTCTGAACCGTTCATTTTCAAGAGTTCCTACGACTACATAGCCCTTTTCCTCTACGGGCAGGAAGGGGTGAAGCTCCGGCTCCATGCCAGTGACCTTTTTTAAATCCTCTTTAAGATCTCCCAGGGCCAAATGCACGCAGTTGGGTTCACGCCCGTCGAAATAAACAGGAGCTAACCGGTTATTTTCAAATAAAAGCATTCTGCTCCTCCTTGCCTTAATTGGCTGTTTAAAATAAAAAGCCCGGCGCACTGTATGTGCAATGGGTTATTTTCCAAGGGGTAAGGCTCTGTCTATCAGGTGGCACAGATTTCCTTCCCCGTCATAAAAAAGGACCAGCTTTATGGCCTCATTTACCACCGGCGACCCAGCCATTCTTACGCCTGAGGCTTTAAGCTGTTCCCAGGTCCTGTCGAAATCATCTACGGAAAAGGCCAGGTGCCGGTGCCCCGCAGTATAATTGTCAAAGCCGGACTGCCCCTTTTGCCGGGCAGGGTAGATTTCAATCATGACATCGTTGGGAGCTGCCAGAAACAGGGTTCCCTTTTTGTTATCACCCACAAGCCGCATACCAAGCTTTTCTACATACCATCGGGCCAGCTCCTCCGGGTTTTCAGCACTTATGCCCGTATGCTCAATACCTGTAATCATCCTGTTTCATCCTTTCCTTGTGTTATTTGTAATTTGGAGAATAAAAGAAATTACGAGAATTAAGTTACTTTGGAGAAAAGGTTAAAATAAATAGAAAGCGCCTCCGTCTCTTGTAAAGCGTATATAGCCATCCTCAGCATTCAGAAGGAATTCGTCCCTGACGCCCCGAAAGGTTATAGCCACGCCGTCTCTTCCGTCCTGGCCCAAGGCTTTTACCTCCGGTTTTTCACCGTCCTTTTGCACAGGGCATAAAGCATAGAGAAAATCCGCCTTGCCTTCCTCTCCCGTTCCGTTGAAATCCAGCCTTATAGCGGACCCGGGCAGTCCTTCCACCGCCATGCCGGGGAAGATATGATAAGCCTTGTGAAGGATTCCCTCCTTACGGCTGAAGCCCTCCTCCGGGAAAACCGCTTTTATAAAAAGTCCGGAATGGGGCCTTTCCGCCAGAAGCCCTTCTTCGGAGGCGGTAAGGAGTGTTTTCCCATCCCAATTATTAATTTGAAAGCCGTTTAGTACTTGTCCCTTACGCCCTGCGTCAACCTGGTCATAGATGAGGAAATAGCCTGACTTAACATACCAGACATGTCTGTCAAACATTCTGAAAGACGGCTTATAGCACCGGGCAGCGCTGCTTTTTACATAATTAAGCTCAGGGTAAAAGGCCTTGCCGGTAACTACTGCCCGATTGTGGAAGGAGGTGCTCTTTTTTCTTTCCCCCGGCTCCATTCCCTTTTCTAAAAACTCCAGAAACTGATCCTCACCATTAAGGGTAACCGTATTATGGGATGCGGTTTTAGTATCAAATACGCTGTGGGCCTTTCCCCTGTAGCAGGAATGTCCCGGATCGGCCACCCAGTACTCACCTCCGGCAAAAAGGCAAAAGCTGTTTTTATCATAATGCTGGTGGGACCGTGCCCTTCCGCCTCCACCGCTTTGAAGGGCCAGCACCGTATCACCGGTTTCCTTATCCATTCCGCTCCAACCGCCTCTTAAATAGACAAAACCGGTATCATGAAAAACCCGGGAAGGCGACAGGCAGCCTTCCTCCGGGGTACAGCCCTTAAAGTCCTCGTCGTAGAAAACCGGTAATAGAGCGTCCAGCCTGTGCCATGCGGCATGCAGGCAGTCGGGCCGCCCCAGGGGCACCAGAAGGAACTTTTCAATATACCACTGAGCAAGAGGATTTTTTAAGTAATTGGCAAAGAAAAGGGCCTCCGGAGCTTCCATCTGAAAATAAAACGGACTGTCATAGACATTGACGGCAGTGGAAACGGGCAGCTTCTCCCCCGTTTCCCCATACTGGCCCACCTGATTGTAAAGTGCCCATTCAAAGCTTTTACTGAGCCTTGCGGTTTCCGATAGCTCGATGCCTCTGCTGTGCTTCAGGGCTAAAAGGGCAAGGGACAATGCATTGACAGGATAAGTAAAATAATGGTAACCTTCGCCGTAGCTTCCGTCGTCCTCCACTGTTTGAAGCCATAGCCCCAATGCTTTTCGAATAAGGGGCAGATCCTCTGTAAAGCAGTTATTTTGGGTGTCCAGAAGAAGGGAACACATTGTAAAGGCGGAGGCAATGACGCAAAGATGGTTCATCACCCAGTTTTCGGACTGAAAGAGAGTAGAATTTTTAAGAAGCCTATAGGCCTTGTCCTTCAGGCATTGAAAGGCCCTATCTTTTATGCTCTCATCCATAAGATGCCCGCAAAAGTCCAGCGCAAGAATAAGGGAAACGGTAAGGGCAGCTGTTTCCAGCTCTCCGACAAAGACCTTTTCCCCCCGGTAGGTTTGCTGCCTTGGCCGGTTGGGGTATTCGGGACCTATCCAGAAGTTCAAATCACGCTCACAAAGTTCCAGGACCTCCTTCTCAAGGGCTCGAATAAAGGCCTCCTCCCTTGTCATCAGCGCCACAAGGGCCAGCGCTCCCATCCTTTCCCTGGCGTAATAATAAATAGTCAGTGTATCCTCCTTAAACAGAAGGCTTCCCTCGCGGACCACTTTATCAGCCGTCTGTACAAGCTCTTTCCATACATGCTCAAGACGCTTGCCTTTAATACGCTTTTTAATTTCCGCCACATGGGCGTCATGAAAAAACAAACCGGGCATATCTCCACTCCTTTATAGTATTCAACTGTATTCAATTCAAGGAAATGCCGGCAATATTTTTATTGAATCTATCTCTATTATAGAGCGAAGGAGAAATTATCAAATGGCATAAACAGCGAAAACTTTATACTTTTCGATTGAAATGCATTGCTTTGAGGAAGTACAATTAGGATATCCTATAGCCGTATAAATGGCGGAGGCTGAGAGGGCGTGAGTAAAGCAATGGACGGCAGATTTCAACTAAGCGAAAAGGAACCGGATATATCCGTAGGGCGGCTCATTCTTGCACTTAGAAAGCATACACCAAAAAAGTGGATCCATACGGTATCCAAAAGAGCCAGCTATGGGGCAGCCTTTGTGCTAAAGGGCCGGGCTGTTTATATTACGGAGGAAGGGCGCTATCCTGTTGAAAAGAACCATGTTCTTTTTTTCAGAGAGGGAAGCAGCTACCGAATAACGGTAGATGACCGTGAGGGCTTTGAATTTGTGGTGGTTTCCTTTGACATACCTGAAAAGGAGCAGGCTGTGCGGCTTCCCATACCTCCTGCCCTATACCCGTCCGACCCTCTAATACTCAGGCAGCATTTTCTGGCTGTCCATAAGAGCTGGAATGTCCGGACAAGGGGCTATACCCTGGCATGCCGCATTCACATTCTCTCCATCCTTCTGGAGCTTATTTCCGGGGGCAACGACAGAAGCAAAAAGCCGGGAGCCCTTCCCTCCGGCATTGAAGAAGCCTGCGGGACAATGCAACGGGATTACCCACAAAAGCTGGATATGGATAAACTGGCCAGGGATGCAGGCTACAGCGCATCCCATTTCCGCAGTGTATTCAAAAAAGCCACAGGGCTTCCGCCTGTGGCCTATTTGATGAAAATACGAATTGAAAGAGCTTGTGAGCTTTTAAGCAGTGAGCTTTTAACCGTTACGGAGGTGGCGGAGGCTACGGGCTTTTCAAATGTTTATTATTTCAGCAAAGCCTTTAAGACCCATACAGGCTCCTCCCCCGGACTGTTCCGCCGCAAGGATCCCCGACTCTAGAGCCGTACTCCCATGCTGCCGGTTAAAAGTAGCCGCCCTTTTCAACCACTTGGGTGGGCGTTAAGCCCTCAAGAACCATCTGCTTGATTTCCTTTTCGTTTTCCTGTATGTATTCCGCCTTCTGAAGCACTTCATAGGCCAGCTTCCGGGGCACGACTATAACACCGTCAATATCACCGAATATAATATCGCCGGGATAAACAAACACATCCCCTATTTTAACTGGAAGCTGATACCCAATCATCCGGAAGCGGCCCAGCATGCCGTTGGAGGAACGAAATTTGCAGAATACGGGAAAATCCTGCTCCAGCACCTTGTTGGTATCCCTTACGCCTCCGTCTACCACCGCACCCTTGCAGCCCCTCCGCTTGGAGGCCATGGTCATTACCTCGCCCCACTGAGCCGATTCATCATCGCCGCAGGTATCCCATACCACCACGCTGTCCTCCGGCAGGGCTTCCAGCATTTTGGCCCGCTGCACCATTTCGTTCTCCAGGGTGAGGTTCTTTGAGCCTTTGATGGTAAAGGCTATACCTGCCACCTTCATATCGTCCTTCAAGGGCATAATGTTGTTGGGCAGGGTTTGGTATAAAAGCCCCTTCTCCCTCAGCACATCATTGACGGCAGCCGTAAAAACCTTTTCATACCGGCTGCACAGCTCCTTTTCAGGAATGGGAAGTTCATCCGTTTTGTGATTATCCCTTAACGCTTTCAACTCATCCAGATCCATAATTTGCTCCTTTACATCCTTTAATCAGAATTTGTTTTCCCGCGGGTTCGTTCACTTTTCCGGGTAACGGTTTCCTGCCGCATCGTTCGCTCTTACGGGTTCCGGTTTTCCGCCGCTTTGTTCACTCTTCAAAGTACCGGTTAAGGGCTTTCTAAACCCGCTTCTTAATCACCCGGGCCGGGGCGCCCACCGCAACGCTGTAGGGAGGAATATCCCGGGTAACAACAGCTCCCGCTCCTATGACAGAGCCCCTGCCTACCGTTACTCCCGCCGTAATGTTCACTCTTCCGCCTATCCACACATCATCCTCAATGGTAATGGATTTGTGGGTGAGCCCTTGACGGGCAATGGGCCGGCTGATGTCGCCAAAGTTGTGGTTGCCCGCAATAAGCATGCAGTGGGAAGCGATGCGCACATTGTCTCCCAGCCGGATAATCCCTTCCGCCGCCGTCTCATTCCCATAGCCTACTAGTATGGAGTAGGCCTGCACAGAGCAATTACTGCCCATACGGACATTGCCTTGAATGATAGCGCCGGGACCTGCCACACAATCGTCACCGATGACAATAGCCCCTTCCCTGGGATGTATTCTGGCTTCGGGGCTTAAAACAGCGGTAGCTGAAACAGATACCTTCTTGTGCCTCAGTGCCAGACGCCGGCCCCACCAAACACCCAGCTTCTGCCCCCAGGTCTTTTTGGCAGGCAGGCTTAAGCCTCCGTCAGCCCATATCCAAAAGCTCATTTTTTTCCTCCTGTTTTTAAAGGATTTAGATGTGGTTTACATTGGCACAGCAGCAACCTTTTATAATTTATAAATCCTTACTCCAGCGCTTAATTAGGCTAATTTCCTAATAAAAGTTTGTAATTGGCCCGCTTGCACCTAACCCCAACTTCCGCTAAAGTAATGCTATACCCTTACATTCTTAATGCGCTTTCTTATTTTCATTGAAAGGCTGTGTGCGAAATGGCTTCCCCCGTCGAACCGTCCCTTGATTTTACAGTCACAAACATTGAATTTATTGTGCACCGACCGCCCAATCCTTCCTGGAAAATTGAAGGCCTGGCTAACCATACATCCTATATTCTGGCCCTTTCCACCGACGGAGAGGCAGACTACAGCTTTAACGGGAGCACATACCACGTAAATAAAGGTGATATCCTGTTCTTTCCAAAGGGAATGGAGCATACGGCCTATAGTCATTCCTCCAACCCCTGGTCCTATTTTTCCACTGCTTTTGATACCTATTTTTTAGATTTGGAAAGTACAGAAGCCTTTAACAGCCTGCCAAACATCTTTACAACAACACTGCTCTCGGAGTACGAATCCCTTTTTGGCAGCCTTCACAGGGCCTGGTCGGGAAAGAAAGCGGGTTATCTTCTAAAATGCCGAAGCCTGCTTCTTGAAATTCTTTACCTCTATCTAAGGGAAGCGCTTACAGCCAACCGGGATATTCCACATATGGCCGTGATGGAGAAAATCATCAATTTTATGCTGGATAATCCTGCCCGCTCCTTTTCCATTGAAGAGCTTGCCGCCATGGCGGGCATGAGCTCCTCCCATTTTCGGCTTATCTTTAAAAAGGTGACAGGGATATCAGCTATCCAGTACCAGAACAGGATAAAGATCAACCGCGCACGGGACCTTCTCTTAAGCGGTGCCTGCAATGTCGGTGAGGCTGCCGTCAGCGTTGGCTATGCCGACATTTACTATTTCAGCCGCCTGTTCAAGAAGGTAACGGGAGTAGCGCCCTCCTCCTGTGTACGGCGTCAGCTCTAAGTTGTCCTAAGCCGTGGAAGGCTTGCCACCCCTTTTATACGGAAAGATCGGTTATGCCGTTTAAATGAGCCTCCACAAAGGCCAGCATAAAGGGGCCGAAGCTGTGATGCTCATCCTTATGGGGTAGCTTTAAGGTAACATAAGCCTTCACCGTCCCCTTTTCCTCTCCTTCTCCGGGACACAGGCAGCCGGGACAGCTGTTATTGGTTGAAAAATCGGCGTTGACGCAATGGGCGAACAGGCCTCTGATGCCTCTTTCAAACGGCTCACGGAAGGTTTTTTCATCAAGAACGCCTTCCCTTAAGCCCACACCCAATCCATACAGTATGAGAGCGGTGCCTGAGGATTCCTCATAGGAGTACTCAAAGGGGATTTCCTGGCGCCAGAGCCCTCTTTTGCTCTGATGGGGCAAAAAGGCCTGGGAATGCCGGACAAAATAGTCCTCCACCTTTTTCCGGTGCTTTGAATTTTCAGGAAGGAAGCGGATAAGCTCTGTCAAAGCGATGTAGCCCCATCCGTTACCCCTGCTCCAGTGATCTTCGGAATAGCGGCCCGGGCCGTTAAAGTTTTTGGATTGATGAAGCAGGCCGTTATCCGGGTTGAAAAATTCATCATACATTAAAAAGCTCTGATTGACGGCTTCATCAATATAACGGTCTTCTCCCAGGGCAAGGCCTGCAAACAACAGGAAGGGGGTAACCGCCATAGCCACGTCGATCCAGATAAGCTCCTTCTCGGGCTGATGAGGGTATGACATAATCCCCTTGCTGTCCCTGGTGGCGTTCATCATTTCTTCAGCATACTTTCTTACAAGCTCCCCATCTTCCGGCAGGTATCCCTGCATAAAGGCGTAAGCCCTGGGTATTCCACATATTTCATAGCTTGGAAAATTGTATTTGCTGTGCTGGATTCCATCGGGAAAGCTTTTTAGAATGTCCAGGCACCTTTTCTTAAGCTCCGGCTCACCCTTTTCCTCCGCGGTTCTTAAAAGTCCGTAAATGGCAAGGATTCCATAATAATGATAAACCTGTTCAATGGAAGCATAATGATCGTAAAGACCTACATTTACATCCAGTGTCTTCATTCCTCTTACCCCTTTCCTCAGTTAAAATTAATAAAGGACTCAAAAGCGATTTCATGAAAAACCACACGGTCATCGGCGGCTAAAACGAATTCAATAACCCCAGCCACATCGGAGGCCTGCATGAATTTTTCCCTTGCTACGGGCCGATCTCCCCAGAAAGCCGTATCGGTGGGTCCGGGGTTCAGAGTGGTTACCCGAATGTTTTTTTCCTTAACCTGAATGGCCAGGCCCTGGGAAAAAATATTGACGGCAGCCTTGGCCGTACAATAAAGAGGCGCGCTGCCATTAGCCCTTTTTGCGGCCATGGAGCCTATATTGATGATCCTGGCGCCTTTCTCACCGCCGGTTAAGGGAATGAAATGCTTGGAGCACAGGAAGGTCCCTTTTACATTGACATCCATGGTAAGATCGTATTTATCCACAGCCATTTCCCAAACCTTGGCCGGAATACTGAGTCCCGCCAGATTCAAAAGGGCGTCCCCTCTTCCGAATTTTGCGCCCACCTCTTTAAAAAAGGCTTCCACCTCTTTTTCATCCGTAACGTCCACAACCCTGGCTATCACTTGAACGTCGGATGCCTCAAGGGTATCGGTGAGTTTTTTAAGTCCGTCACGGTCATTGGAGCACAGGGCAAGCTTTGCTCCCTGCTGTGCCAGCCGGGTGCAAACCTCCACACCCATGCCGCCGCTTGCTCCGGTTACAACGATAATCTTATCCTTAAGCTCACTCATAAAAGCCATCCTTTCCATTTAGCAACATGTTCTTAGTAAACCTTTTCCGGCCCCTTCTCATGTTCTTACAGGTAAAAAAGCCGTCAAGAAAATAGCCCTGCTTAATTCAGGGGTATAAAATGGAACTTCATTGAGCGTTGAAATAAGGTATGTCCGGCAGAATTATCCGGCTGCAAGCATAAAATCCTTATTTCAAAGAACCTGGTTCTATCTGGCCAGCCAGCCTCCGTCTACCGCCATGGTAAAGCCGTTGACATAATCGGAAGCCGATGAAGCCAAAAAGACGGCTGCTCCCGCAAGATCCTCAGGCGTTCCCCATCTTCCGGCAGGAATACGATCCAATATGGCGGCGTTGCGGTTGGAATCGGCCCTCAGCAGAGCCGTATTGTTGGTAACCATATAGCCGGGAGCAATGGCATTAACCTGGATATTGTATTTGGCCCACTCATTGGCAAGAGCCATGGTAAGACCCTTTACGGCACTTTTGGAAGCGGTGTAGGAAGGCACCCGGATCCCTCCCTGGAAGGAGAGCATGGATGCGATATTGATGATTTTGCCTCCGCTTTTCTGCTCTGTGAATTGTTTGGCTACAGCCTGGCAGAAGAAGAAAACGGTTTTTTGATTAACATTGATTACATCGTCCCAATCCTGCTCAGAAAAATTCAAAGCATCCTCACGACGAATAATGCCGGCATTGTTCACTAAAATATCCACTCTGCCGTACTGGTCAAGGGTAGTTTTGATAATGCCGGCAATAGGCTCCCGGGTACCGAGATCGGCCAGGACACCGGTAAACCGCCCTCCCAGATCCCGTATAATCTTCTCGGTCTCATCCATGTCCGAGCGGCTTACGCCAACCACATTGGCTCCCGCTTCGGCATAGGCTGCGGCGATACCCTGGCCCAGCCCTGTGTTGGCCCCTGTAACAATGGCAGTTTTGCCTGCCAGACTGAATTTGTCAAGTATCATGTATTTGCCTCCTCCTGGCATTTAATCAGTATCTTACATAAATTTTTTCCTGTCTTCATGCTGTCGATGGCTTTTTGAGCTTCATCAAGGGGCAGCTCGTCACTTATGAGAAGATCCAGCTTCTCCGTATCGTAAAGCCTCTCCAGAAGCCTTACGCCTCCCACAAAGTCCATAAAGGGGTATACCCGGGTTCCGACGACCTGCATTTCCTTAAAGGAAACCTTGCCCAGCTCAAATTCCACCGGAGTGCCTGCAAGGCTCATAGGTACAATGGTTCCTCTTATTTTACAGGCGTTGGTGGTAAGAAGGATACCCGCCTTGGAGCCGGAAACCTCAAAGACCACATCGAAGCCGTTGCCCTCTGTCATAGCGTTAATTTGTACCATGGGGTCCTGTGAAAGAGGATTTATTGTCTCAAAACCCATTTGCTGGGCCAGGGCCAGCCTTTTTTCATTCACCTCCGACACCACTACCCTTGAAGCACCGGCACTTCTGGCACAAAGAGCCACCACCATGCCTATGGGGCCGGCACCCACAATGAGGGCCGTATCTCCCAGCTTCAGCCCCGATCGGGAGATAACATGAAAGCCTACGGCAAAGGGTTCAGCTAAAGCAGCAATCCTGTCAGGAAGACGTTCTGACACCTTAACAAGTTTTTTAACCTCTGCCTTGGTATATTCCGCATAGCCGCCGTTTATATGGATGCCCAGTAGCTTTAAGGATTTGCACACATGGCTGTGCCCCTTCCGGCATGCCTCACAAACACCGCAGCTTACCAGAGGCTCCACCGCCACCCGGTCTCCCGGTTTTAAATCCGATGGTCCTAAAGGCTTTATGTCCTCGATAATTCCCAGAATTTCATGTCCAACAACTACGGGAACCGTAGCCGTAGGATGCTTGCCGCTGTATACCGTGATGTCCGATCCGCAGACACCGGCGTAAATCATCCGGATAAGGGCCTCTCCCGGAACTATTTCCGGTTTGGCTATTTGCTTTATTTCTAGATTTTCCCATTTTTCCAAAACTGCTGCTTTCATAGCTCTTTTCCTCCATTCCTTTGCCCCTCGTTAATGTTTAGCCGCCCATTATCCCAGGCCGCACTTAATCCTTAAGCTTTCCATTATCCTAAGCCTTCCATTATCCTTAGGCCGGCCATTATTCTTAAGCCTTCCAATCCTTAGGCCGGCTATTATCCTTAAGCCTCCCAATCCTTAGGCTGGCATTATCCTTAAGCCGTCTATTATCCCTAGGCATGACCTTATCCCAGGCTGATTTCATAGAGGGCGCTTAGCCTTCCGGGCATTGCATTAACCAGAACGCGGGTGCCTTCCCGGTTAAACACCGGATGATGGCACACTCTGAAGGGATTTCTGCCCGTGGGAATATCACTGCCCCAGGTCCGGGGAAGAGTAAAAGCCTCAACCTCCCTGTCCTTGCGAAGATCGATGAACACCACCCGACCGGGAGCGGTACCTTCATCGGTTACAAGAAGATTGTAGTCCAGGGGTGAAATGCTGGGGTGCCCCCCGCTTTTATGGGCACTTATTTTCCTGTAATCCGATCCGTCCCAGGCCACCTGGGCCAGGCACATGGTTTTATGATTATCCGGATCCGGGCCATAGCCGATTAAGTGCTCGCCGTCAGGATGCCAGCTCCAGTGAACGCCGGGCTTGTCATAGCTTATATCCAGAGCCATACGAATGTCCCTGAACTGCCTGTCTGCTGTAAAGATATAGGCAAGACGGGGTTCTCCCCTTTTTTTATCCACGCAATGGTTGCCAAAATAGAACAGGCACCGGGTGCCCTGTACATTCCAGCGGACACAATAGCACATGAGGGTCAGGCCGTCGTCCTGTCCGGGTATGCCTGAAATCCTGCGGTCCTCTGAAAGCAGTTTTTCCCTGTCGGGATGCATTTCCAGAACATCGCCGACACTTAACAAAAGGCTGGTGCTTGAGGTTGATGGCTGGTAGCGGAAAAGGCCGTGACGGCTTCTTTGAGCAAAGGGAACGGGCGCCTTTTTAAGATCGTAATGGCCGTCGCCGTACCCTGCGGCATAAAGCATGCCCAGAAGTCCTGAAACAATGGGCTCTCCAAAGGGCGGAGCCCCTTCCATATCTCCTTCCATCACCGTTTCACTGCCTGTCTCGAGATGATGCTTGATTATTTTAGGCTCTTTCATGGTGCCGCCCTGGTAATAGACCCATCGGGCGTCAGCGCTCCAGGTTTGCCAGAAGCCTGTATGATAGAAATTGGAATCGCATTTGTTTTTACCGAACCGGTGGAGGAGCTCACCCTTTTGCGATACGACACAAACCTCCCCCGTCTCCCCCTCCAGGTCTGCTGCGGCAAGAAGAAGCCTGCCCGACCCGTCGGGAGCATAGGGGCAAAGGGTGTAATAGCTGTGGACGCACCACTTATTAAGAGGTGCTGCGGCTCGGATGCGGGGATGATTAAGATCGTACATGGGTCGCCTCCTGACTTTAAGTTTGCCGACCCCGGAGGACCGGCCTTCATGCTTGCCAAGACTTTCACCCCTATTGTACATTCCTCTCTCCCTTGCCGCCATTCATAATGTGACGATTATTTGTACAAAACGCTTATTCATCAATATCCCTTGTCCGATTTCACTCCCCCAGGGAGTAGAGGGAGTATTTTCCATTTTTCTCTCTGGAAATAAAGGGAACCGTTTCAAAAGCCTTGTCGGGGTGGGTCAGGACGCCCTTTAGAAGCACCCTGGTGAGATCCGGCACATCCGGTGACTGAAGCGCTTCTTTCACAGGCAGGAACAGCGCCTGATCATTTTCATCCTCATCCGACCGTGGCTCGCCTTCCACGTAATCCATAAGGAATACGGCATACCAATCCTTCAAATTAAAGCGCATGCCCACCAGCTTTGTGGGTACTGCCACAATGGAGGTTTCCTCCCCGACTTCCCTTACAAGGGCTTCCTGAGGCGTTTCACCTATTTTCACATACCCTCCGGGTATGATAAGCTTTCCTTTTCCTGCCCCATAGGTGTGCCGGACCAGAAGGACACAGTCCTCCTTAAGGACAATGCCTCCCACCGATTGGGACCAATTGGTGTTTTCTTCATTAGACATAATTGTACTTCCTTTCTTTTCTGTCAGCATTTAATGCGGGGTTCGGGGATTTAATCTCTCCCTGCAAAAAATAACCATACCTTAAAAGGCAGGTTATCAAAAAGACAGCTAAAGCCCTCACTAGCCGGAGGAAGGCTACCAAATTTCCTTTTCCTTCCACGGGCGACTTTGTTTTAATCCTACCATAAGTAAGGGGTTAAAGCACGATTTTTATTGGTGCCAAGGAACTCGGAATATAAGAAACGAGGCGCTGCGAAGTAAAGATCCACTTTATTCCAGAGGAAGCCTTACGGTAAAGGTGCTTCCCTCATTAACCGTGCTTTTTACCTCCACCCGGCCGCCATGGGCAACTACAATGGATTTGACAATGGCAAGGCCGATGCCGGAGCCTCCGGTATGGCGGTTCCGCGATTTGTCGGCACGGTAAAAACGCTCAAAGATGTACGGAAGTGAATCTTCCGGTATGCCAATACCGTTGTCCGCAATTTGAAGCAGGGCCTCTTTTTCCGTCCGGGACAGACGGATGTGAATTTCGCCGCCCACCGGTGTGTATTTTACGGCATTGGACAATAAATTGACAGCCACCTGAACCAGGCGATCAGGATCGGCGGGAATTTCTCCGCAGGTACCTTCCAGTGTAACCTTCAGCCCCTTTTCCACAATGAGGGACTCAAAATTAACCAAAGCCTTTTTTACCGTTTCGTCAAGGCTTACCGAGGTTTTGTCCAGGCTGTAATTGGCGCTTTCCAGCCGGGCCAGCTTTTCAAGATCCTTCACCAGCCGGCTAAGCCTGAGTATCTCGTCATAGCAGCTTGACAGGCGGCTGGGAGTCGGCTCCCAAATCCCCTCCGCCATAGCCTCGATATGGGTTTGCAGTGTTGTAAGGGGAGTGCGCAGCTCATGAGCCACATCAGCGGTGAGCTGCTTGCGCATATTCTCCTGCTTTTCCAGTGAATCGGCAAGCTGATTGACAGAAGAAATGAGATCTAAAATCTCCTTTGTTCGGGTCATTTCCGGCACACGCACGCTGTATTCCCCGTCGGATATTTTCTTTGCCGCGCCAATGGTTTTAAGTATGGGAAGACTCATATGCCTGGCGGTTATAATGCCTATAAGAACGGATACAGCCAGAGAAAAGATACTGACAAACACAAGGAGGATATTGAGGGACCGAAGAAATTGAAAGTCGTCTTCATTCAAAAAGTAGGGTCCGTAAAATAAAATATCCACCGTACCCACTTGACTGCCGTTCATGTTTACAGGAAACTTTTCGGTTACAAACTGTCCGTTGAGCTCCGGATATTTATGAGCCATGCGGGTGGAAATATCATTCATAATACGGATGCAGGCAGTCATGTCGCATTCCTCGGCATCCCATACTTTGGTATCCTGTAAATCATAAATTTTAAGAATATAGCCTTCATACAGGGCGTTCATTCCTAATTGATGGATGGCAGACAGGTCGAAGCTTTTCGTATCCTCATGATAGAGCCTTCCAATAGATGCGGCCAGCTCTACGGTTGCCGTTTCCCGCTGCTTTTTAACATAGCAGGTAAACTGCCTCTCCACCAAAAAATTGGAAAGAAGGCTGATAAGGCAGATGGTAAGCAGGGATACCATGGCAATGGTGGCCGAAAGCTTGGTTTTAAGCGAATGACTAATCCTGACCACCTCCAAATTTGTATCCGATGCCATGAACGGTGAGAACGTATTTAGGATTTCTGGGATCCGTCTCAATTTTCTGACGCAGATTTTTAATATGACTGTCTATTGCCCTGTCATAGCCCTCAAATTCATCTCCCAGAGCCACCCGGATAAGCTCCTCCCGGGTGAAGACCTTATTTGGATACTTAATAAGAGCCATAAAGATTTTAAATTCGTTGGGGGTTAAATTCACCTTTTGACGGCACTTTTTCACGGAATTGCCTTCAAAGTCCACAATTAAATCCTCTTCATTAAAGGAGCATTTGGCATAAAGCGGACGCAGGTTGTCAAAGGAACGCCTTAACACGGCTTCAACACGGGCATAAAGCTCCTTTAAGCTGAAGGGCTTCATAATATAATCGTCCGCGCCCAGGGAAAGCCCCTTCAAAAGGTCCTCTTCAGCGGTTTTCGCTGTGAGCATAATGATGGGCACCCGGGATTTTTTTCTGATTTCAGTACAGAAGTCCTCCCCCGTGGTGTCAGGAAGCATAAGATCCAGAAGGATCAGGGATATGCTTTTTGTTTCAAACAGATCCATGGCTTCCCTGCCTGTTTCCGCAAGGTACACCGTACATCCCTTGCTTTCCAGAAAGGAGCTTACCACCTCGGCAATTTTAGGTTCATCCTCCACAATTAAAAGGCTTGCCGTTCCATTACTCATTCTTATTCCCATCCCTGTTTCAAAACCTTATGCTTTTCATTCTGCAAAAACAATTTCTTGAGTAGCATTTTACATTAATCCATTCTTTTTGCTGTTTTTGCAGTGGAATCACTTTTTATTGGCCTTGAACTTACTATATCAGCTTTTACACCGGGACAAAAGGCCCCGTTCTTTTGCATGCCATACCTGCGACCAGCCGGGATGCATGGGCGAGCAGCAGGCTTTGCCTGCGACCAGTCCCCGGGATGCATATATACTTGCATATAAAAAACCGCTTAGCCCCGGACGGATTAACCCGTAGGAGCTAAGCGGAGTATAACACACGTATTTGTAGATTATGTGTAAGCCTTTATTAAGCATTAAGGCAGGGAGCCTGTGTGCAAAGGGCTTTATCAGCCTGCGTTCTCTCCGAAGAAGAGTGCAAGGTCATCCTGTACCGTTCCGATTCCGGCAATACCGAAATTCTCTACAAGGACCTTGGCCACATTGGGAGAAAGGAAGGCGGGCAGAGTAGGCCCTAAATGAATATTTTTAACTCCCAGATAGAGAAGGGCCAATAAAACAATAACGGCTTTCTGCTCATACCAGGCGATATTGTACACAATGGGAAGGTCGTTGATGTCCTCCAGGCCGAAAACCTCCTTGAGCTTAAGCGCTATAACAGCCAGCGAATAGGAATCATTGCACTGTCCGGCGTCCAATACTCTCGGAATACCTCCGATATCCCCTAAGGAGAGTTTATTGTATTTGTACTTTGCGCAGCCTGCGGTTAAGATAACCGCATCCTTGGGAAGGCCCAAGGCAAAATCCGTATAATAGTTTCTGGATTTGGCTCTGCCGTCGCAGCCGGCCATAACCACAAACTTCTTTATGGCTCCTGTTTTAACGGCGTCTACCACCTTGTCGGCAAGTGCCAGAACCTGATTATGGGCAAAACCGCCAACAATCTCACCGGTTTCCAGGAGCGTGGGAGCCTTCAAAGTTTTGGCGTGAGCGATAATTTGAGAGAAGTCCTTCTCCACTCCCGGTTCGCCGGGGATATGGACGCAGCCGGGGTAGCCCGCCGCACCGGTGGTGTAAAGCCTTCCCTTGTAGCTCTCCTTCGGGGGCACAATGCAGTTGGTGGTCATGAGAATGGGGCCGTTGAAGCTTTCAAACTCCTCATTCTGCTTCCACCAGGCATTGCCGTAGTTGCCTACAAAGTGAGCGTATTTTTTAAACGCGGGATAATAGTGGGCGGGAAGCATTTCCGAATGGGTGTACACATCCACTCCCGTACCTTCCGTTTGCTTAAGGAGCATTTCCAAATCCTTAAGATCATGTCCTGAAATAAGGATGCCGGGATTAGTTCCAACGGAAAGGCTTACCTTGGTTATCTCGGGATTGCCGTAGGCGGTGGTGTTGGCCTTATCCAAAAGAGCCATGCCCGATACGCCGTATTTTCCTGTTTCCAGTACAAGGGCTGTCAGTTCCCCTGCGCTTAAGGAATCGTCAAGGGTTTTGGCAAGGGCGGTTTGGATGAAGGTATCCACATCTCCGTCCTCCTGCAAGAGGGCGTTGGCGTGCTTGCTGTAGGCGGAAAGCCCCTTGAGTCCATAAATAACAAGCTCTCTTAAGCTTCTTACATCTTCATTTTCCGTTGAAAGAACACTGGATTTTCTTTCGGCTTCCCCTAAAGCGTCTTCACCGTTCCAATGCCAGAGGGCACAGTCGGAAAGATTTCCCTTGTCCTTCAATCCTCCGGCCAGAGCGGCCTTAACGGATAATGTATTAAGGATGCGGTCTTTTATGGCATCGCCGTCAAAATTGGCGTTGGTGATGGTTATAAAAAGATTCTCGGTTACAAGGCGGTTAACCGCACCTTTCACCTGGCCACCTTCCTTGCGGATACGGGTGGTGATTTCACTAAGGCCTTTTGTGGCGTAAATCAGCAAATCCTGCAGAAGGGCAACCTCCGAAGTTTTTCCGCAAACACCTTTTACCGTGCAGCCCTTTTGCCCTGCCGCTTCCTGACATTGATAGCAAAACATCTTGTTTTCCATGGCTAAATCCTCCTGATATTCATAAGTGTGTGCTAAACCAAACTGACACAAGCTTAACAAATACCGAAGGGAAAAGACGTAACTTATGTTACGAATTTTAAAAAATTATACAGGATTTTCATTAGAGAAGTTCCAGCCTGCCCGGCTCCGTAACCTTAATTCTGCGTCCGGAAAGAGTAATAAGTCCCTCCTCCTTCATACGCATAAGCTCTCTTGAAAGGGAAGGCCGTGCCACCCCCAAATAATCGGCCAGCTCCTCCCGGTTCATTTTCAAATCCGTCTTACCGTCAGGTCCCATGCTTTTAAGAAGAACCGCGGCAATTTTCCTTCGAAGGGAGGAACAGGATAGAATTTGAAGCTTTTGATTGAGGTAATAGGCTTTTTCAGCCAGAATGGACAGCATATTGCGTATAAGCACCGTGTGATGGGTACAGCTGTTGGGACAGTTGCGATACAAAAAGCTCCCTGGAATTTCCAGGACCTTTGAGGCACTGTCTGCTACGGCATAGTAGTCATATTCCTTCTTTTCAAGGAAAACATAGACCTCTCCGAAAAGATCTCCGGCCTCATTAAAAGCGGCCACTAAAGTTCTTTTTCCCATGGCCGAATCCCTGCACACGGAAACCTGGCCTTCTACCATAACATAAAGCCTGTCCGGCCTGTCGGACTGGCGGAAAATCATTTGGTTCTTTTCATAACGCTTCATGACCGCACCGCTGCAGGTGAGGCAGCTATCAAGCTCCTCCTGTATCATTCCGGCAAAAAGTCTGCTTTTTTTAATGCCCTGATCCAAGCCTTAACCTCCTCATTATCCCTTTTCCCTGTGAAAGGCTTTTACCCTAGCCCTATTAACTTAATCAACGGATTCGGTAGGCACCGGGGTTTTTAAGGGTCAAGGCCTGAAAAGCCTTGTAAAAATTCGAAATATTTTGAAAGCCGCATTCCATTCCTATATCCAAAACGGTGCGCTCGGTGTGCTCAAGAAGATAAACGGCATATTCAATGCGCTTTCGCTTAATATACTGAACAGGGCCTATCCCATTGCATTTTGTAAAATACCTGGAAAAAGCCGTGGTGCTCATATGAGCAACGCCTGCCAGGTCTGAAAGGCGGACGGGCCTTGTAAAGCTCTTATCAATATAAGCGAGTACCTGGCGCATCTGGTCGTTTACTCCAATGCCGCAAGCCTTTAAAAGGTTGATTTGACGGGCGGCAAGGGCTAAAATCTGGAGGGTGCAGGCTTCAACAATAACCTCACTGTAATCCCCCCGGGTTGAATCCTCCTCATCAATGCGCCTTAAGAGGCCCGTGATTTCCGGATGCTTGTCTATTATACGGTGACTGTAGCCATTAATGCGCTGGAGAAAGAGAGGCAACAGATCCGAATCAAACAAAAAGCGGGGCTCAAATTCCACAACAAGAAACTCAAGGTCCTCCCTGGAGGTTATATCCATAATGCGGCGTACTTCCTCGTTGTTTAAAAGCACCACATCGTTGCCTTCAACTCTGCAAAGCTCTCCGCCTATGTTCCATAGAGCATTTCCTTTTTTTATCCATACGATTTTAAAGCAATGGGAAACATAGAGCCTATTGGATTTATTCCCATTGTTCAAGCGCATCCGGCCAATTTTCACCTTTTGTCCCGCGCCATTCATGAAAGCGCCTCCTGGTTCTTTCTTCGCCGGAATGACCGCCTCCGCCCGGTTTGGAAAAGCAGCGCCTTCCAGGGCAAAAAAGTGGATAATCCGGGCAAAAGAGTGGAAGAAAAACATGCATTTTCACGGTATGCTCAGTTTAAAGGAGATGAGAACGCATGTCAAAACAAGTATACCAAACCGCCATACTGGGCGCAACCTTCTATGGCATGGCTGCTGCCCTGTCCGAGCCCGGCACGGTGATTATTGAACGCAGCGGTAGTATTGGAAATGATTTTGTTGCGAGCCTCAATGAAAAGCCGCCCCGGATGTTGGACATGAAAAGCTCCCTGGGAATTGATTTCAAGCAAAATCTCGAAGCAAGAGGCCTTACGGACGGGTCGGGCGCTGTCTATTCGGGCCCATCGCTTTATGTCGTCAGTGATTACCTTAAAAAAGCAAATACGGAGCTTTTGCTTTTGACAGAGGTTGTGGGAATTGAAAAAGCCAAAGATTATTATATTCTGACCGTTTATAATAATGAGGGCTTTTCCCGGATTAACGCCAGAACCATTCTGGACACCACTGCCACTGGGGTATTGCATGATTGCGCACATCGGGTGTCCCAGTCTAAAAAGCTGGGCGTCATTGTAAAAACCGCCTCCAGCCGGACTGCCCCCGTCCCTTCCGGCAGTTCAGCATGTGAAATGCTTCACAATCCCATCAGCGGGCTTTCCATACTCCACATCCCCCTTGATGCCGAAGACGGCTGGGTCGAGGCAAGGAAAAAGCTTCATTCGTTCTGGAGTTCTGAAGGCCTTGAGCAAAGCGGCGCCCGTATTGCTTTTGTCGCCACGGAATTTGCCTATACCCTGCCTGAGACTATGAAAAAAATTAAGGATGAGTGGTTCTGGATACCCTCCTGTTCCTTTGGTAATCTTTTGGATGCCTTTGATCAGGGGGCGCTTTTTCACAGCTCCAGGAGGGATCTCTATTTAAGAAGGGAGGCAGAGCCTGAATGCTGCTGCGTGAAAGGATAAACGGGGAATTTGTATGTACGGAAACGACCCTAGCTTTTGATGAAACCTATGATGTGGTTGTTGCGGGCCTTGGCACGGCGGGAGCTGTCGCACTCACTGCCGCTGCCCGAAGAGGTCTTAAGGTCATGGGGCTGGAGCGCCTTAACGCCATGGGCGGAACAGGCACCCTGGGCACTATCGCCGGTTACTATTTCGGTTCAAAGGGCGGTTTATACTGCGACATTAACCAAAAAGCCCGGCAGCTGGATGAAACCCTTTATGTTGAAAACGCCTTTTGTGATTCCAAGATCTATGTTATGGATGAGGAGGCTTTAAAGGCAGGGGCTACAATAAACTATGAATGCATCGTCACAGGGGTTTACCTGGAGGATCGCCAGGTTAAGGGTCTGCGGCTCTTCATGAAGGGCGCAGAAAAAACTGTCGGCGCAAAAACAGTTATTGACGCCACCGGCGAGGCGGAGGTCTGCTACCTGGCGGGCTGCGCTACCATGCAGGGCCGAAGCATAGACGGACAAACCCAGCCCTACACCAATTCCAGCGTGGTTCTGGATGAAAAGCTCCGCCGCCAGGCAGTGAACCGGGATGCGGGCTATGTCAACCAAAACGACTGCCGTCAGGTGGGAAAGGCCTATCTGGACGCCAACACCCTGGGTATTTACTTAAAGCCGGATTACAGCGGCAAAACCAAATATGTTGCCATATCCTCCATACTGGGCATTCGCGAGGGCCGCATGATTTGCGGGGAAGAAACACTTCGGTTTTCCGATACTGTCCTGGACGGCAAAAGGACGGCAAAGCCTTTGTTCTACGCCTTCTCCAATGTGGACAATCATGGTAAGGATATCGCCTTTGAGGACGAGCTCTTGGTGGACTGGTATGCGGCTGCAGGATTATGGGGGCTCCTTTTCTCCGTGGCAGTTCCTGCAGGGGCCTTAATTCCCAGGGAGTACGACAATTTGATGGTTGCGGGAAGGTGCCTCTCTGTGGATCACAATTTGGCCAGCTGCGTGCGTATGAAAAGCGATCTGGAGAAATGCGGGGAAGCGGCGGCTGAAATTTGCTATTTGGCCCTTGAAGCAGGTACAGCCCTTAAAGAGGCGGATTACGGAAGGCTCTCCGCCATCTTGAGGGGAAGCGGCTGCCTGGACGAGGCCAATGATATGGGCTTTATTGTGCGAACCCTTGGGCCTGTGGTTCCGGAAAACAGGATTACTTTTATGACGGATACGGAAGAAATTCTCAAAGGCCTTCAGTCGGACAGTCCGGGCATTGCCATCTGGTCCGCAAGACGTTTGGGTGAGACGGCTACGGAGACACTGGTTCCCGGCCTTGCTTCGGAAAACCAAAACCTTCGCAGGCATACGGCCCTGGCTCTTGGGCTTATTGGCGACAAAAGAGCCATTCCCGTGCTTCTTGAAATGGCTCAGGAGCCGGATGTCTTTATCCCAAGTTCAAGCCTGAAATATGTTTACACCCGCGCCACCTCCGCCATTTATCTTTTAGGCAGGCTGGGCGCTGTGGATGCCCTTGACACCCTTATAGAAACAGTAAAAAGAACTGACAGCCCCTATAAGGGGAGCTTTACGCCGGATGAGCTGTATGCCGGCGAGGACGAGCTTATAACCCAGCACCGGCTCTTTGCCATACGTGCTCTTGCCGACATTGCCGAAAAAAATCCGGAAGTAAGTCAAAGGATTTACCAGGAGCTTAAGGAGTATACCGATACGGATGCTTTTTCCGTATGCATTACCTTGAAGTCCAATCCCTGGCGTTCCTACGAGCTGGCCCCTAAGGTGAGGGAGTACATACAAAAACGGCTGGGATAAAGGCTTTCCGGTTCTATTCTTTCTATCAGAAACTACAAGGGAGAGCCTTCAGGCTCTCCCCTTTCTTTTTATACCATAAACAAGGGTTCGGGGGCATTAAACATACTCCTCAGCGGCTTCAAATACTTTGCAGCAACTTCAATTCTTTGCAGCAACTTCAATACTTTGCTGTTGCTTCACACCGTCAGGCGTCCCATTACCTCGCCAATACTGCCGTCGATGAAAAGACCTTCCACCTGCCTTGCGCGCTTCAATTCACCCCTGTTGATAATAACAAGATTGGAGCCCTTGAAATAATCCACCAGCCCTGCAGCAGGATAAACCGCCAGAGAGGTGCCGCCAATGATAAGCGTGTCAGCCTGGCTTAACACTTTTACAGCCTCTTCCAGGACACCGTGATTGAGGTTTTCCTCATAAAGCACCACATCCGGCTTAATATCCCCGCCACAGGTACATTGGGGTATGCCGGTGCTCTCCTGCATAAATTGAGCTTCATACATGCAGCCGCAGTTCCCGCAAAGATTTCTGTGAACCGATCCGTGAAGCTCAATAACCCGGTTGCTTCCCGCCTTCTGGTGAAGGCCGTCAATGTTTTGGGTAACTACGGCAGTAAGCCTGCCCGCCTTTTCCAACTGGGCCAGTTTTTTATGGGCCTCATTGGGCATAGCCTCCAGATGCAGTATTTTGCTTCTGTAGAAATCGAAAAATTC
>JAFADM010000257.1 GCA_023424865.1 Bacillota bacterium
CACTTGATAACAAGAGGGTCAGGAAAAGCTTACGCAGTGGACTCCGGTTCATGGCCTGAAAAAAGAATTGTGGCGGATATTCTGGAGGAGGTGTTTGGGCGTGAGAAAGCTGCTGCTTATTAATTTAAGTCCCCGGTTAAAGGGAACAAGCTTTGTACTGGCTCAAATGTGCCGGGAATATTTAGACACAAGGGGGCATAGTACTGAACTTATACCTCTTTACCCCAGTCTGGATAAACCGGATAAGCTTTATGCGGCCGTAAGGGAAGCGGATACTCTTGTCTTTAGCGGGCCCTGTTACACAAACACCTATCCTGCCGATACCATTCTGCTTTTGGAGAGGTTATCCGCCCAAAAGGAACTTCTTCATGGACAAAGCCTATACGGCCTCATACAGGGAGGCATGCCCTATGCCCATACTCATGAAAGCGGCTTAAGGATGCTGGAGCTCTTTTGTAAAAAAAACGGTCTGACCTACAAGGGCGGGTTTGTTATGGGACTGGGAGCCATACTTAATGGCCAGCCCATTTCACAGCTTCCCAATTCAAAAAAAGTAACACGACAGCTTGGGGTTTTCTTTAACCACATAGAAAAGGATGAGGAAGCACCCCGCAAGGTTTATGAGGCATCCCTTTTAAAGATGCCTGCCTTTGTTTACGGTATGATGGCAAAGAAAATGAACCAATCCATTGACAAGGATCTTCTGTCCAAGGGTATTGATATACGTCAGCCCAGCCCGTACCTGGCCCCGGTAAAGGATTGAGGCTCAGCTAATAACCAGGCTGTCTGCCTCAATAATAAGATCTGCCAACACCCCCCGTGTGGAGAGCAGGGCATGGAATTCAAAGCGGTTGTCCTTTTCATAAATTTCTTCATACAGCCATATTGCACTTGTGAGGCTTCCGTCCTGCTTTAAGAGGGCGGCATTTTTGAAAAGTATTTTTTCAGCCCCGGTAAAACCACCGGAATTGTCCAACAGGATTTCAATATCCGCCCCCTGTTTTTCAATGGAGACAAGCGTGCAGTCGTGGAATGTAAAGCGTTCAAACTGCTGTAAAGGATGGGCTTTAAGAAAGCCGGCATGATAGCGGTAATAGTCCTTTAGTGTTTTGGTACTGGTCTTTAGGTTATGTTTGCAGTAGGCAGCGATTTTGTTTTTTACGGCAGCCGTTGATGTATCCAGGGCCAAAATCCGTATGTCGGCGACCTTTGAGAGAATCTCAGGAGTGAGCTTTTCCTGTAAATCTTTTATTTTGAAAGCCTGCGTGTATGCAAAGCTTTCCTTCTCTTTTTCCAGGTCGAATATTTTGGGAACATAGTTTTTTATAGCCTCCGCCCGTATTGCCGAATAACGGACACGCTCCTTTTCATATTCCTCTTCCGTAATGACTACAGTGGGATCCAGCGGCTGAAAAGTAAAGGTCTCAGGCAAAATAGTTTCTATGGAAATTTCACTTATATGCTTTTGCTGCTCAACAAATTGCAGCTCCTTTTGCTTGTAAAGCCTTTGATAAAAATCTTCCGAAAAGGCATTCGCTTCGTTGCTTGTTTCAAGCAGGAGATGACAGCCTGTTTTCTGCATGGTGTTGTACCACTCTTTGGTGAGATGCTTCATATTATAAAACCTCCGGAGCTTTATTCTTAGTTTATTTTATGTACCAACAGACTATTCAAGTCAAGATAAAATAGCGTTACATTTACTCGTATTACAAATCTTGTTTTTAATGGTAATGTAAACAGCACCGTTTCCGGTGGCAGGAGGGTGTGGTATACTGGTGCAGAACGCTAATGCCAGGACTACACAAAAACGGCCTTTTTTACTGCATTTAGGCCTGCTGCAACCACAGGTTGCGTATTTTCCAGCCTGGATAGCTGGAACGCAACCGACGTCGAGGCTATTCTAAAGGTATCAAATCAAAGGAGTTAGTGACTATGACATTAGGTGAAAGATTACAGAAATTGAGAAAAGAAAAGGGCCTTTCCCAGGATCAGATGGCTGAAGCGTTGAATGTATCCCGCCAGGCTGTTTCAAAATGGGAACGGGATGAGGCTATTCCTGAAATTGATAAAATTATAAAATTAAGTGAAATTTTTTCCATAAGTATTGACTCCATATTAAAAGAGGAGCCCCAGCCGGTGGAGGAAGCTCCCCTGCCAAATCCCGGATATGTGCGGGAGGAACGGCCTTCGGATTCTATTTCACTGCTGTTTGCCTTCCTTAAAAGAAAGTGGTACTTAGTGGGCTATGCTGCGGTTGCATGGGGCCTTTGGGATTTGGTTCAGTCCCTTATAGTCCGCCAGGCGCTAAAGTCTATGACCGGTTCCATGAACGGCTTTATAAATAATGCCGAGGGCTTTTTTCCCTCCGGTGCCACGCCTTCCGATTTTATGGCTTCGGGAATAGAGTCGGTTTCTCAATATCCCTTAAATGCATTGAGGCTTATTGTTGTTTTGGGCGTAATAAAAATGGTTATTGGTATTTTTATTGTCATTTTCGGAAAACGCCATGCAAGAAGATGGGCATCCAGATGAATAGGCACTGCTGCTTATAACCTTAAAGCGGCTAAAGTGATACAAAAAGGGCGGAAGTGGATTCCGCCCTTTTTGCATGGAAACGGGCTCTGTGCCCTTTTAAGAGCATCAGCCTGAAACCATAAGCGTTTACAATCTGCTTACAATCTGTTGAATAATCGTTTACAGTAAAGAGTGTAAAATAAAGACTGGTATTAAAGGGGGTAGGGGTATGACAAGAAACCGTATTTTAGTGGTGGAGGATGATGAAGCCATCTCGAAGGTCATCCAAAAGAATCTCATCGCGGCAGGCTACGGGGTTACCGCGGAATACGACGGATTGGAGGCAGCCAAAAGGCTGGCGTCCGATAAGGATTTTGATTTAGCCCTCCTGGATATTATGCTCCCCGGCATAGACGGGTTTGAGCTTCTGGGGCATATGAAACGCTGCCGTATTCCGGTTATTTTCCTAACGGCCAAATCGGATCTGGATTCTAAAATTCAGGGCCTGAGAGACGGCGGCGAGGACTATATGGTCAAGCCCTTTGAAATCTATGAGCTTCTTGTGCGTATCGAAAAGGTATTGGAACGGACAGGAAAAATGAAGCAGGTGCTCCAGGCCGGAGGGCTTGAAATTAATCTGCTGGAGCGGACTGTCCGTAAAAATGGAGAAGAGATAATTATAAAGCCCATGGAATTTGAGCTGCTGGTGATGCTGGCAAAAAACAAGAATATTGCCCTTTCACGTGAAAGGCTGCTCCATGGCGTATGGGGTGTGGATTATGTGGGGGAGACCCGTACGGTGGATGTACATATCGGTCAGCTGCGTAAAAAGCTGGATATGGCGGAGCATATTAAAACAGTATCCAAAATGGGCTACCGGCTGGAAGATTAACGTAGGAGGTGCGCTATGAGGCTATGGCTCAAAATCGCTCTTGTTGCCATTATCATGGTTACGCTGGCCACAGGCCTGTGCAGCTTTTTCCTTCTTCTCAGTTTTGGCAAAAGCAATTTGGATCGTGCTGTGGAGAGCACTCTGACGGAACAGAAAATGCGGGCGGCATCCTGGACTGCCGCAATGGAAAACAGCCTGGACAGGAACCTGTCCCCAACGGCACAACGCAGCCTTGCAAGGTATTCCATCAATAAATTTGCAGACAGAAACACTGTGCTTGTCACTGGCGACGATTTTATTTATAATGCCACGGACATAAATCCCATTCAGCTTCTTTCCGTTGAGGGCGTATATCAGCACTACATTATACGTGATATGGAAAGTGGAACCCTTTTAATTGTAGGAAGCAATCTAACAATAAATGAAATCCCTTATACGCTCTATGTTATGAAAAACATCCACTCTGTTTATTCCGAAATTGAGGAAATGACGAAGTATTTTGCATTCATTAATCTGGGGGTTATTGCATTAACTGGAGTGTTTACCCTTGTTCTTGTCAGGTTTATGCTGCGTCCGGTTTCCACTCTTAAAAAAACGACGGAGCTCCTGGCTGCAGGTAATTATGATAAGCGGGTAAAAATAACCGAAGAGGACGAAATAGGGGAGCTGGCAACACATTTTAATACCATGGCACAGGCAATTGAAAAGCATGTGGGAGAATTGCGGGAAGAGGCTGAAAAGCGCACTCTTTTTATGTCGGCCCTCACCCATGAATTGAAAACGCCTATGACGGCCATATCAGGTTATGCTCAAACTTTGCTTCATACCAAAATGGAGGAGGAGGAGCGGGAAGAAGCCCTCCTTGTAATAAACGAGGAATGCACCCGGGTGGAGAGGTTGTCCCAAAAGCTTATGGAGCTTATTGTGCTGAGGCGCCGGGACAGTATTGTATTGGAAGCGCAGCCGGTGGCCGAGCTGTTTGAAACGGTCCGTCAGGCCAGCTCCCGGCTGCTTCAGAAACAGAGCTTAACCCTGACCCTGTGTAACCGGATGACAAAGCTTCCTATGGACAGGGATCTTCTTTCAAGCCTTCTACTCAATCTTATAGACAATGGGGGCAAGGCTTCACCTTCCGGAAAGATTATTGAGCTTTTGGCACAGGGAAACACCCTTTATGTTGTGGATCACGGAAAAGGTATACCCTCTGAGGAAGTGTCAAAAATAACCCGCCCTTTTTACATGGTGGATAAATCACGAAGCAAAAAGTCAGGAGGTATGGGGCTGGGCCTTGCCCTGTGCGAGGAAATTGCCCGCCTGCATCAGGCAAGGCTGGAATTTGAAGAAACCCCTGGCGGCGGTACAACGGTAAAGGTGGTGTTTAACCATGCTTAAAAGGTGGAAATGGCATCTTCTCTATGTGGTACTGGCGGTACTTCTTGCGCTTTCCCTCTTTGTCATGCCCAAAATGGTGATGGAAAAGATGAATGCTACCAAGGATCGAGTTATAACGGTGCCGTTAGTACCTTATGACTGATAAACCTCAATAAAAAACAAGAATTTATATCGTCGCTTCTCTCCAATTGGGTTGCGGGCAAAGCCCGCTTTAGATTACTAATTTACAATTTATTTACAAGCTGATGAATACTTGTTGAACTGCCGGGGGTTAGCCTGATAGCAGCAAATGATACAAGTGAGCAGGTGTTTTTTATGAAAAAGGCAATGACCATGATGCTGAGCGCTGCGCTGGGGATTACCCTTATGACGGGCTGTCAGGCCACACCGGAGAGGGGTGTTGTTGTCCGTAAGGATCTGCAGCAAATGTTGAAATTAGCGGCAGGGGAACAGGAAAAGCAGGGAAGCCTTGATGCAGCACTGAATGTTCCGAAGGAGTATAAAACTCGTCTGGAGGATGAAAAGGCCAATACACGTGTGATTGTGGATGCCTCTGTCAGCTTGCCGGACACACAGGCAATTCCCATTGTGCGTGTAAAGGCTCTGCCCTTTGAACAGGAAACGGTGGATCGGGTGCTGGAAGTGCTTATGGGCGGAAGAACCCTTTATGACATTGATGCTCTGATGGAATTGACCAAATCGGAAATCCGGGACCGGCTGACAGCCTTAAAGCTTAGTAAAGCTGAGCTGGAGCGGCAGGGTATGAAGCCCGAAAGCCAGGAGGATCAAGCCGCTGCGGTTGTCCAGGGAGAGAACCAGGAGTTTAGTGTATCAACCCGCAATTCCAATCAGCTGGATTCGGTGCTTGACGCCATTGCCAGATTGGAAAAGCAGCTTGTGGACGCGCCTGAGGAGAAGCAGTTAAAAGAGACGACAGGAAGCTTGGTGTCCCAGGATCTCTCCGATATGCCCAAGGAAAGGCAGAAGGAATATGCGGGGAAACGGTTTGAACTTGCCCGTGCAGCCGTCTTGAACCCTCTTGGCGGCTTGGCATCCCTTTTTGTGGTTAACAATCAACGGTCAAACAACTACTACTTACAGTATGTTAACCGAGGCGACTATGACTCGAATTCAGGCGGGTACTCTCTTGAAACGGATTGGAACAGCAGCGACGGTGAAGAAGCAGAAGCAAAGGCTCTTAAGGAGCCCGCTATTACGGAGGAACAGGCCCGTGCAACAGCGGAAAGCTTTATTAAAGAATTGGGGCTGAATGACTTTTTTCTTGCTCAAATTGAAAAGGTAATCGGCGGCTCCAGTACCTATCAAGGAGATCTGCGCCTTGGAAACCTTGTCAAGGGCTATCAGCTGGAATATACGCGCAGGGTTGCAGGGGTGCCGATCACTCATACCGATACGCAAGCAGCCGGCTATTTAGAAAACAATTCCTATTGGATGTGGACTTACGAAGCCCTGACCTTTGTTGTCAATGACGATGGGATAGTTGAATTGGTATGGGAAGCCCCTTACCAGATGGGGGAGACACTTGTTGAAGACGCGGTGCTTCTGCCCTTCGACAAAATACAGCAGGTGTTTGAAAAGATGATCCTGGTTAAGAACTCGGAGGATAAGGAGCAGGTGTCGGACATTACCATAACTCAGGTACGGCTGGGACTTGCCCGCATTACGGAGCAGAACAGCCTCACTTCAGGGCTTCTTGTGCCTGTGTGGGATTTCTTCGGTACACGCACCGACTATTATGAATCCGATGGAA
>JAFADM010000281.1 GCA_023424865.1 Bacillota bacterium
TCCACATATAATCGTAATCGGACAGCGCCTGTTCCACCGTCAGTTTTCCGACCACATTCACTGGCTTGACAGCTTCAGATAAAGGAGGAATTACCGGTTCTTCAGAAGGTGCTTCAGGGGTACTCACTTCCACATCAGGCAGTTGAGTACTTTTTATATCGGGAGACTGACTGAATCCGCTTTCCTCTTCTTGAGGGCCACAACCCCCTAAGGATAATACAAGAACCAAGATCAGACCTATGGTAAATGGTTTAAAACACCCCATATCTACCTCCCCATGGCTATAGACTTGTGGTAATTAATACATATCATACCATATTTCTTATTTTCATCAAATAAGCAGCTGAACGCCTGGCAAATGCCAGCTCAAGCGTATCCCTTTAATTTAACTATTTCCCTTTGCTCTTCTCACTTTTTAGGAAAATCTGGGCAATATGTTATAATCGACTTGAGATTCGATTAGGTAAAAACCAACCAGCGGTCATTATGATAAATCCTCGTCATGACTCTTTCTGATAAACGGAGGCCAGTTATGAAAAAAACGGTAAATCAGGCATCAAATAAAGCAACAAAAAAACAGGCAGGCCCTGCGGCCGGCAAAAAAGCACCCGACGGCAAAGCTGCCTCCTGTGCTTCCTCTGCCAAGCGCTGCTGTAAAAACTGTATGAAAGGCCGGGCCGTGGGGTTCAACCGGGATGTCCTTTGCAGGGAAAAGGGTATTGTTTCGGAGGATTATGTCTGCGCCAATCATCGGTTCTTTGTGATGGATGACTTAAAAAAGCTGGAGTTTTTCCGGTGCTCCGAATGCGAATTTTTTGCACGTCACCCACATCCTACTCTGCCGAATTACGGAGTCTGCGAATTGTTTTCAGTGCGGAAATGCGATGGGGATATGAAAAAGGCCTGCTCAAAATTTACGAAAAGAAAGGGCATCACAGCGTAATTTCATCTACACATTGCAGCCCTTTAATGTAGTCTTCATTGTTCCCATACTTAATAAAATGGCCTTACTTCCTCCATATAAGGAATGGATGCCATGGTTCCCTTTCGGGACACAGCAATCCCCGAGGCTATGGAAGCGATTCGTAACGCTTGCGGTATGGTTTTTCCGCTAAGTACCGCTGCCAGGAAATAGCCTTTCCCTAAAGCTTTGTCAAATTAACCCTATCCAACATTTACCCCAATCAGGACGCGGGTAAAAGCATGGGCGGCGATTTCACCAAGCGCGCGCACACCTAAGCATATTTTAAGCCTGCCGATTTTTAAGGTCACTATCTCTTTTTTCCTTGAGGTAAGTCCCAATTCCCTGCACTCCATAAAATGAAATATCTCGTGGGCCAAAAAAAGCTCTCTGGCGGCTTCATAGTTTTCTACAAAACAAAAGCCTTTCTTATTGAGCCTTTCCAGTCCCTCCCGGATTATATTGGGATGCAGTGTTATCCGGCCGAACCTGTCCTCGTACTCGCTGTATACTTTTACACTGCTCCGGCCTTCTTCCCAATCTTCGGACAGAATGGACAAATTGAGCTTTTGTGCCATTTCGGAGGGCAAGGTTGTTTTAAGCCTTGCCGCAAGACTTCTGGCTGCGGATTCCCCTGTCTCCCAGCCAAAATCAATCAATTCTTGATATCGCTCAGAGGGAATCCGTCCAAAGACAACATCCCTTTTAAGCTCCGACATCCCAAGCTCCGTCCTGCTCTTAAACAACGTTTCTATGGCTTCTTCCTCCTTCCGGGCTCGCCTGCCGGCTTAGACCTTTCCTTTTGAGCAGGCCAGCGTCACCACCGGGGTATCGGCATTTAATCCCTGGGTTTCCACTTTGGCAATCGATATGATTTGCTGTTTATTGACAAGCCCCGAAAGATCCACAATTTTTCCGCCGATAAAGACAAACACATCGGGAATTTCTTCACCTGCGTCACTATAGGTTGTAGCCTCCTGAATAGCTTCGGTCATATTTTCCTCAAACCGGCTGAGGGAAATTCTGCGGACCCTGCCATTCCCTCTTTGAATGCGTATGATGCCTTCGCTATCCACAACTCTTACAGGATAGGTGTTCTTTTTAAAAAGCCCAAAAAAGCGGGAAGCAGTAACCTTGCCCTGTAGCACGGTGATCTCACCGGTAGAGGCAAGTGTGCTTACCTGGCGAGGTTCTACCATCATGGACTTGGCCGCTGTGTTTATCAGCTCCTCCTCCGTAGGCTTCACCGCCGAAAGACTCTTCGCCCTAAGCTCCGTTGCGGCAGTGGCTATAGCCCTTACAATATTTTTTTCCGTATCCACCTCCATCTGTATTTCAATGGTCTGCGGGGCAGCTCCGGCACGAATGGCCGCCTGCTCTGCTTCCTTGCGTACCCTCATAATATCCTCGTCGGTAGGGTTGGGAATAGTTCTTTCGACAATATCCCGAACCATGGCCAGAGCAACTCCGATGGGACTTATAACCTCAGCATTCCGGGCGATTTTGTACTCCATCCCCATATATTGGGCAAGATAAGGCACAATGGCAGAGGAGCCTCCTCCTCCACCTACAAGCACTGTATGTCGGGGATCCAGACCGTAATCTTTTATAAGGAACTCCACAATGGGCTTGTTTTTCTCGGAGGCCTTATTCATAATTTGCACGGCAAATTCCTCCACAGTTATGCCGAATTTCCTTGCAAAGGGTTTAAATGCTTTTACCGCAGCCTCTTTATTACCGCAGGCGTAATCGTTTTCCTTTACAAAGCCCAAAATATTAGCCGCACAGGATACGGTAATGGTATATCTCTTTCCGTTGGAGCATTCAATAATGGCGTAATCCGCGGGATCACTTCTTGTGGGAGCTATTTTTACAATCTCAGGTTCGATGATTTCGTCCGGACTTGCATACACGGAATAAGTATATCCGGCAATATGAGCGCTTCGCGGCCCTACATCCGATACGCCGTTATCATTTATCCGAACCATGCTTCCTCCCGCAATCCCCACCGTCCTTACATCCAGGGAGTTCAAGTAGGTTTTATGACCTCCTACCTGTGCGTATTCCACCATAACCTTACCGTTTTTGACGGCAGAAATATCGGTGCTTGTGCCTCCTACCTCCAAAAACAGGCCGTTGGATACTTTTTCATACATAAGAGCGCCCGCAACACCGGCTGCCGGTCCTGAAAGCATGGTTAGGATGGGCCTCTTCCTCACTTCGTTGATATCCATAACGCCGCCGTCGCAACGCATGATCATAAGGGGTGACTTAATGCCCGCTTCTTGAACGCTGCTTTCCGTCATATTGGCTGTATCCATCATCTTAGGAAGAATACTGGCATTTATCGCAGCGGTCCTGGTACGTATCCTAAGACCGTAAAGCTTACTTATTTCATGACTTCCTGTAGCCGAAATTCCTTTTTTTGCAGCAGCCTGCATCAATTCCAGCTCGCTTGTGGGATCGTCTACCGCGAAGGCTGCGCTGGCTACGATAACCTGACACCCTCCCCTGACTAAAACTGCCACAGCTTCATTCATCTGTTCTTTCTTTGCCAGATTTACAAAGGTGTGTCCAGTATACAGGAACTTGCCCGGAGCCAGCTCGATATCTCCTATCTGGGTATCGCTGCTGGCTTTCATTCCTTCCATACCCTTACCCATTCCGGCAATGCCCACTTTAACCACATCCCCCTCAAGAAGAGCATTTGTGGCCTGTGTTGTACCGTGAGCTATAAACATCACATCCTTCGGGTCAATCCCGCATTTTTTCATAATTCCGTTTATAACCGCCACAATACCCTCCGCAACGCCTCCAGGGGCATCGTGGGTTGTCGGTATTTTTAAGGTGTCTATAAGTTCATAGGTTTCATTGTCTATGGCTACCGCGTCGGTAAAGGTTCCTCCCACATCAATTCCGATACGAACTTTCAATTTAGCTACCTCCTAACTAAAATGGGGTGCAGTGTCTTCAGCCTGATTTAATTCCCATAGAGGAATGCCGGCATCGGCACCGGCATACTCGCCGGGTCCGATGTCATGCAAAGGTTTTTAAAAAAGGTACAATAACGCTGTTGTTACCGCTCCGCTCGCCGCCAGAACCCAAATATAGGGGAATACTTTGACAAGAATCTGATTTGTATCCGTGCCTACATAGCTGGAAATCCATACATTGTGTGAGTTGGTGGGGTCGCCTATAACCTGAACCCTTTCACAGGAGACAAAGGCGCATGTAATAGCCTGAGGCGGAAGGATGTTAAGACCCACCATAATGGCTGCGATACCGCTGCCAAGACCCCATATGTTCAGAGGGCCTCTGTATAGGGCAAGGGGTGCAAGAATGGCAAAGAACAGCACGAAGGCCCACGACTGGGAAGGAAGAATGAGCTCCACAAAGCCGCTTATCTTTCCTGTTACAATGGCATTACCAAGGGAGCTTGCCAACATGCCGATGCCTATCATAATCATGGTTGCCACCGCCGTGTCTGCGATACCGTCAATGGCCGAACGTGAGAGCATGGCAATAAGCTTTTTAATGTCATGACCTTTACCAAAGATCAGCATCGTTAGGAAGCAATAGAGAAGGCCAGCCAGAAAGGAGGCTATGACACTCCATTTAAAACCTACAACAAGTATCATGGGGACGATGGGAGTGAAGAGGGATAGCACAGGCGCCTTGGTGAATTCTTCACCGCCTTCGGTGTTTTTTTCATCTTGGGGCGCCGCCCATGCAAACTTCAGGCCGTTTTTCTTAAACTGAATGACAATAAAAGCTAAGGCGGTACAGGCTGTTAAACCCATAAGTATAAAGGAAAAAGTTTGAACGGTGGCAAATTCAATTCCGGTAACCGAACAGAAATAAGTCCAGTTGGCGAGGTTAACGGAAAGTCCGATGGCATAGCTGAAAAGAAAAATACACCCTGCCATCACCTTTGGAACACCCACGGAAATAAGGATTGGCAAGGCAATGGTTGCTGCCATGATAACCGCGCCCAAACCGCTTACAGTAGTATAAAGCAGCGCAATGGCAATGCAGACGAACAGCGTAACTAAAAAGGGCCTGTCCCCGCCAAGCTCGGCGGCAGTTTTAATTATGGTTTTGGATATACCGACATGGTTCATGTACTGGCCGATCCAAGCGCCAATCATCAAAGCGGCATAGGAATTTGCCATCTTAATGGCGCCAGCTTCAATAATTCCTTTCATAATACCGGTTCCGGCATCCTTTCCGTCCACATACTGAACCCAGGGAACACCGCAAACAAAAGCAATAGATATGGCCAGGATAGGGAGAGCTACCATTGTGGGAAGTTTTTTTGTAATCATTAAGGCGGCAATGACAATAAAAATAACCAAGACCAAAATAGCGGATACCATAATTGATTCCTCCTATTCCTCGAAAGGGGTCCGAAATTCCGATACGACTATCATGCGGAATTTTTATCGTATTATTTACAGCAAATCGGCTAAAAGCATGTCGACCTTTTTCTTGTTTACATCGTCCAGATCACCGAGAGGACGACGGGGCAGGCCCACAAAATCGAGGCCCTGAGCCTTAAGTGTGTACTTGCAGATTTCCTGCCAGTGAGGAACGCTGTCGGTTTTGTCATAGAAGAAGTAATTAATATAGGGTTGAAGCTTTTGATGGTAGGCATTGGCCTTGTCGATATCCTTTTCTATGGTAATAATATCAAAAAGCTTGCGGCAGGGACCGGGCAGAATGCCGGGGAAACCGCTAAGCCAGCCGTCGGCCTTTGCCAGAATACCTTCCATGGCGCAATAGTCATGGCCGTAAAAGACGGTCAGCTTGTCCCCTAAAGCGTATTTCAGCTCGTGGACACGGTTGGGATCACCATGAGCCGCTTTGATGGATTGGATTGTGCCGTCGTTGACAAGCTCCACAATTTCGGGAACCGTCATTTCATAGCCGGCAAACCAGGGATTGTTATAAATCATGATATCGATGTCGATGCTGGCGCGAAGCTCGCGGAAATGGCGCATTACCGCCTTTTTGTAAGGATGCAGGTAAAAAGGAAGAATAACCATGACACCATCGGCTCCAGCCTCCTGTGCAGCCAAGCTCATTTCAATGGTATTTTTGGTAGAATAGGTGCCCGTGCCTGCAATAACCGGCACTTCACCCGCAACGAATCGGACAGCGTGATCAATGATTTCCTTTTGCTCGGCGACTGACATGGCTATGTTTTCACCGGTGCTGCCGCAGATGGACAGGCTGTGCGCGCCATTATCAATGAGCCAGCGCAGATACTTTTCCATTCCTTTTCTGTTATAGGTTTGGTCACTGTTCCAGATAGTCATACTTGCGGGACAAATCCCATACGCCTTTTGCATTTTCTTCACCTCATAAATTTTTTTATTTCAAGCGATTATCCGCAGGAAATCAAATTTAAAATTTAAAATAAAAAATTTTTTTAATGAGCTAAAAAAAAGTCCGAGCAAAGCGACTTACATAGAGTGAATGGCTTCACTCCAGTAATTCCTATAAACCGGACATAGTGCGTATATTTTGTGCAATTATTATGGAAGTAAGTGCTGCGTAAAAAAATTTCTGCTTGTTTAAACGCTAAAGAAGATTTTACTGCATTGTTATCTAGCAGAACATGAAAGGGTATTATTGGGGAAGCTCCGACAAAAGCCTCTCCACATTGCGTTTCAAGTGATCTTCCAGCATAGCTGCGCTTTTTTCATAATCCCTGGCTTTTAAACCATTTATGATTTCACGGTGTTCAAGGCAGCATCTGTCTCTGTGGTATTGAGAGGATGTTTTCTTAAGCAGATAATTCACCACTAGGCACTGGCCCTGAACCTTACCGTAAAGACTGTCCAGGCATTCATTGGCAGCATAAAGCACAATTTCACGGTGAAATTTCAAGTCTGCTTTGCTGGCGGTAACAGAATCATCCGCTTCGTATGCGGACTGACATTCATTTGCATAGGATTCCAGACGGGTTAAGCTTCTGGGGTTGTCTGATCTGCAAATAAGCTCAATGGCATACTTTTCAAGAAGCAGCCTCATATCGTAAATTTGTTTAACCTTTGTGGGCGTGTACTGGGGAATGGCGATTTTCCCCCCTCTGCCGGTTTCCAGCATTCCTTCGTTAGAGAGGCATTTAATCGCTTGAATAATTGGCGTCCGGCTTACTTCATACTTTTCGGCAAGCTCGTCAATATCTATTTTTTGCCCCAGCTCATATTCGCCCTTAATAAAGCTTTCTTTTATTTTTTCATATAATACAATATCTAAATTTTGTTTAAGCTTCATAATAACACCTGTATATTCGACAATATTCCATAAAAATCATCTTTATATAACAGATTATATATGCAATATTTATAGAAGTCAACGAAAATTAAAAATTAAAAATTTTTTTACTGCTTTTCGTTGTCTTCAATTTGTAATCCCTCCAGTCAGGCAGAATTGATCTTCCATTGATAGCCGAACTGTTATTGAAAAGGTGCACTCGCTTGTCTTCTTCTCATATCCCCTTCTGTTCATCATTCTACAATAGTGGTTCACTGTATTCTTTTTGATCCGATCCCTTGTACTTTAAATAAATTCTATTCTATCTTTGGCACTATCTTCCTTCCCTCATATTGATGGAAAAAAGAAGATCTCCGCATCCAGCAACAAAGCCTTCTGCGGAGGTCTTCTTTTTTTTATTTAACCGTATTTAACATTTAAATCTTGTAGGATTCAAATCTTTTTATGGGCTCAAATCCTTTTGTATAATTCTTAATCCACCAGTTGAGGAACCGTAACCTTCTTTTGATCCACAATGTCCAGCTCAATATCTCTGTACTTTGCCATACCGGTACCGGCAGGAATAAGCTTACCGATAATGATGTTTTCCTTCAAGCCGATAAGAGGATCAATCTTACCCTTAATGGCCGCTTCCGTAAGAACACGGGTGGTCTCCTGGAAGGATGCGGCGGAAAGGAAGGATTCCGTGGCAAGGGAGGCTTTGGTAATTCCCAGAAGAGTACGCTTACCTTCTGAAAGTCTTTCGCCCTTTTCCTCAGCCAGATTGTTCTTTTCCTCGTATTCGAACATATCCACAAGGCTGCCGGGAAGCATATCCGTATCCCCCGCCTCATCGATTTTAACCTTACGCAGCATCTGGCGGACAATAACCTCAATGTGCTTGTCGTTGATATCAACGCCCTGGAGACGGTAAACCTTCTGCACTTCCTGGAGAAGATAAGACTGAACCGCCTGAATCCCCTTAATCTTAAGGATATCGTGGGGATTGACTGAGCCCTCTGTGAGCTCGTCACCAGCTTCAATGGTATCGCCGTCGGCTACCTTGATGGAAGAGCCGTAGGGGATAAGATAGGTTTTGCTTTCGCCAATTTCGTTATTGGTAATTTCGATTTCGCGCTTCTTCTTCGTGTCCTTAATGCGAACCGTACCGGAAAGCTCGGAAACAATGGCAAGACCCTTGGGCTTACGCGCCTCGAAAAGTTCCTCGACACGGGGAAGACCCTGGGTAATATCGTCTCCGGCAACACCACCGGTGTGGAAGGTACGCATGGTAAGCTGGGTACCCGGCTCACCGATGGACTGAGCGGCGATAAAGCCGACAGCCTCACCCACATTACAATCCTCACCTACGGCAAGGTTAATACCGTAGCACTTGGCGCATACGCCTACCTTGGAACGGCAGGTAAGCACGGAGCGAATTTTGAGCTTGGTCAGTCCGGATTTTTCCACCTTCTCGGCTAAAGGCTCGGTAATGAGCTCGTTTGCCGGTACAATCACTTCTCCGGTGTTGGGGTCTACGATATCTTCCGGCGAATAACGACCGGTAAGACGCTCTGCAATCCCTTCAATAACCTTGCCGCCGCTTACCACAATAGGTATAACAGTAATACCGTCAACGGTACCGCAATCATGCTCACGGATGATAACATCCTGGGATACGTCCACAAGACGGCGGGTGAGATAACCGGAGTCAGCGGTACGAAGAGCCGTATCCGCAAGACCCTTTCTGGCACCGTGGGTGGAAATGAAGTACTCAAGAACATTGAGGCCTTCACGGAAGTTGGACCGAATCGGAATTTCAAGGGTTTCACCGGAGGTATCGGCCATAAGGCCGCGCATGCCGGCCAACTGACGAATCTGGCTGATGTTACCGCGGGCACCGGACTGGGACATCATATAAATAGGATTAAAGCGGTCAAGATTGCTTACAAGAGCATTCTTAACATCTTCCGTTGTTTTGTTCCAGGCATTGATGATGGCGCTCTTTCTTTCGTCCTTGTTGTAAAGACCGTTGCGGTAGTGCTTCTCGATTTCGTCAACCTTGCGATCGGTCTCTTCCAGATAGCGCTGCTTAACCTCGGGAATAACCATATCGGAAATACCGATAGTAATAGCGCCCTTTGTGGAGTACTTAAAGCCCTGAGCTTTGATATTGTCCAGCACCACGGCCGTTTTGTCGGTACCGTTGATGCGAATGGAGCGTTCAATAATCTTGCCAAGCTCCTTCTTGCCGACCAGGAAGTCAATTTCATAGTTGAACTTGGTCTCGGGATCATTTCTGTCCATAAAGCCCAGATTCTGCGGGATAGCCTGATTAAATATTATTTTACCTGCGGTGGTGGAAATGATTTTACTCTGCCTTACACCATCGAAGGTTTTGTAAACCCGTACGCGAATACGGCTGTGGAGGCTTACCACACCGTTCTGATAGGCCATGAGGGCCTCGTCGGTATTGGAGAATACCTTGCCCTCGCCGAAAACGCCATTGGTTACCTGACCGTTCTCATCGTACTTGGCGTCCTTTTCTATTGTCAGGAAGTAGCTTCCAAGCACCATGTCCTGGGTAGGCACGGTAACAGGCTTGCCGTCCTGAGGCTTTAGAAGGTTGTTGGCCGACAGCATGAGGAAACGTGCCTCTGCCTGAGCCTCAGCCGAAAGGGGTACGTGAACGGCCATCTGGTCACCGTCGAAGTCGGCATTATAAGCGGTACACACCAGAGGGTGGAGCTTAATGGCGCGGCCTTCAACCAGTACGGGCTCAAAAGCCTGAATGCCGAGACGGTGGAGGGTAGGCGCACGGTTCAAGAGAACCGGATGCTCCTTGATAACCTCTTCAAGTACATCCCAGACCTCGCCCTTCACGCGCTCAACCATACGCTTGGCGCTCTTAATGTTGTGAGCCAGACCTCTTTCCACAAGCTTCTTCATAACAAAGGGCTTGAAAAGCTCCAGGGCCATTTCCTTAGGAAGGCCGCATTGGAAAATCTTAAGCTCGGGGCCTACCACGATAACAGAACGTCCGGAGTAGTCAACACGCTTACCCAGAAGATTCTGGCGGAAGCGTCCCTGCTTACCCTTGAGCATGTCGGAAAGGGACTTTAAGGGACGGTTGCCGGGGCCTGTTACAGGGCGGCCGCGGCGTCCATTATCTATAAGTGAATCAACGGCTTCCTGAAGCATACGCTTTTCATTGCGTACGATGATTTCAGGAGCGCCAAGATCCAGAAGTCGCTTTAAACGGTTGTTACGGTTAATAACCCTTCTGTAAAGGTCATTCAAGTCGGAGGTGGCAAAACGGCCACCGTCCAGTTGAACCATCGGGCGAAGCTCCGGAGGAATGACAGGAACCACGTCCAGAATCATCCACTCGCACAAATTGCCGGAATGGCGGAAGGCTTCCACTACTTCCAGGCGCTTGATGGCGCGGATTTTCTTCTGTCCGTTGGCTGTTTCCACTTCTTCACGAAGCTCTTTGGAAAGAACCTCCAGATCCATAAGGCTCAAAAGCTCCTTCACAGCCTCAGCGCCCATGCCGGCCTTGAAGTTGGAGCCGAACTTCTCAATGCTCTCCCGGAATTCTTTTTCATTCAATACCTGCTTCTGGGAAAGGGGTGTGCTTCCGGGATCAATAACCACGTAGGAAGCAAAATACAGCACCTTTTCCAGAGCCCTGGGCGACATATCCAGAAGAAGCCCCATACGGCTGGGAATACCCTTGAAATACCAGATATGGGAAACAGGGGCTGCCAGCTCAATATGGCCCATACGCTCGCGGCGTACCTTGGAACGGGTTACCTCAACGCCGCAGCGATCGCAGATAATACCCTTATAACGCACGCGCTTGTATTTACCGCAATGGCACTCCCAGTCGCGCTGGGGGCCAAAAATTCTTTCACAAAAGAGGCCGTCCCTTTCGGGTTTTAATGTTCTATAGTTAATGGTCTCCGGCTTTTTAACTTCGCCTCTCGACCATTCTCGGATTTTTTCCGGGGAGGCCAGACCGATTTGAATGGCATCAAAATTATTCAATTCAAACACTACCCGTCACCTTCCTATAAATTAGCCTATATATCCTCGTCCTCGTCGTCGGAAAGATCATCTTCCATGCCGAACAGATCCCCCACCAGTTCTTCGTTGAGCTCATCGCCCTCACCCAGGTCGGTGACGTCCATGCCGTCGATTTCAAATTCCTCGTCAATGACATCCCGGCCTTCTTCATCATCCAGATCCAGGTAGGACAATGCTTCGTCCTCCTTGCCCTCGATGTTGACATCCAGCTCTTCAAGATCGTCGTAGACCGATTCCTTTATCTCAATTTCTTCATGCTGATCACTGAATACGCGAACATCCAGTGCCAGACTCTGAAGCTCCTTCATAAGAACCTTGAAGGATTCGGGAATACCCGGTTCAGGTACGTTCTCACCCTTGACGATAGCTTCGTAGGTTTTTACACGGCCTACCACGTCGTCGGACTTAACGGTGAGCACTTCCTGGAGGGAGTAGGCAGCGCCGTAAGCGGCAAGAGCCCAAACTTCCATTTCTCCGAAGCGCTGACCGCCGAACTGCGCCTTACCACCCAGAGGCTGCTGGGTAACAAGGGAGTAAGGACCTGTGGAACGGGCGTGAATCTTATCGTCAACCAAGTGAGCCAGCTTCAGGTAGTACATGTAGCCAACGGTTACACGGCTGTCGAAGGGCTCACCGGTACGTCCGTCATAAAGCACGGTTTTACCGTCGTCGGACAGGCCGGCCTTTTTAAGGGTATCAAAGATATCCTGCTCCTTGGCGCCGTCAAAAACAGGGGTGGCAATCTTCCAGCCCAGTGCTTTCGCTGCAAAACCCAAGTGAACCTCAAGCACCTGTCCGATATTCATACGGGAAGGCACGCCCAGAGGATTGAGCACGATCTGAAGGGGTGTGCCGTCAGGCAGGAAGGGCATATCCTCCGCAGGAAGAATCCTGGAAATAACACCCTTGTTACCATGGCGTCCGGCCATTTTATCACCCACGGAGATCTTTCTCTTCTGGGCGATATAGACGCGAACAAGCTGATTAACACCGGGAGGCAGCTCATCGCCGTTCTCTCTTGTAAACACCTTCACATCCACGATAATACCGGATTCACCGTGAGGAACCCTTAAGGAGGTATCACGGACTTCTCTGGCCTTCTCACCGAAGATGGCGCGAAGGAGGCGTTCCTCGGCGGTAAGCTCGGTTTCGCCCTTAGGTGTAACCTTACCCACCAGAATATCTCCCGAGCGAACCTCGGCACCGATGCGGATAATACCGCGCTCATCCAGATCCTTTAAGGAATCCTCGCCTACGTTGGGGATGTCCCGGGTAATTTCCTCAGGCCCCAGCTTGGTATCGCGAGATTCGGACTCATATTCCTCAATGTGGATGGAGGTATAAACATCATCTCTTACAAGCTCTTCACTTATGAGGATAGCATCCTCGTAGTTGTAGCCCTCCCAGGTCATAAAGCCGATAAGGACGTTTTTGCCAAGAGCGATTTCACCCTTGTCGGTAGAGGGTCCGTCAGCTAGAATTTCTCCGGCTTCAACATGCTCACCCTTCTTGACGATGGGGCGCTGATTGATGCAGGTACCCTGATTGGAACGCTTGTATTTCAATAATTTGTAATAATCCTTGCTTCCCTTGGCGGTACGGATGACAATTTCAGACGCCGTCACTTTTTCAATGACACCGGCGTTTTTGGCCACAGTACATACACCGGAGTCCTTGGCTGCCCTGTACTCGATACCGGTAGCAACAATGGGTGATTCCGGTTTAATAAGGGGAACGGCCTGACGCTGCATGTTGGATCCCATGAGGGCACGGTTTGCGTCGTCGTTCTCAAGGAACGGAATCATGGCTGTAGCCACGGAAACCAGCTGCTTAGGCGAAACGTCCATATAATCAACATGGTTTCTGTCAACTTCAAGAATTTGCTCCTGGAAGCGGCAGCCGACACGCTTGTTTATGAAATAGCCCTCTTCATCCAAATGCTCGTTGGCTTCGGCAACAATATAATGATCCTCTACATCAGCGGTCATGTAATCGTAATGCTCTGTTACCCGGGCTGTGGCTTTATCAACCTTCCGATAAGGGGCTTCAATAAAGCCGTACTCGTTAATGCGGGCAAAGGTGCTCAATGAACCGATAAGGCCGATGTTTGGACCTTCAGGAGTTTCAATGGGGCACATGCGTCCGTAATGGGAGTGGTGAACGTCACGCACTTCAAAGCTGGCACGGTCACGGGACAGACCGCCTGGGCCCAGGGCGCTTAAACGGCGCTTGTGGGTAAGCTCGGCCAGAGGGTTGGTCTGATCCATAAACTGGGACAACTGGCTGCTTCCAAAGAATTCCTTAATAGCAGCGGCTACGGGACGGATGTTGATTAAGGCCTGAGGTGTTGCCGCGTCAATGTCCTGAATGGTCATACGCTCGCGAACCACACGCTCCATACGTGCAAGACCGATGCGGAACTGATTCTGAAGAAGCTCTCCCACAGAACGCAAGCGGCGGTTGCCCAGATGGTCGATATCGTCCGTATGTCCGACGCCGTGATCCAGGTTCAATATATAGCAGATGGAGGAGATAATGTCCTCCTTGGTAATGTGCTTGGGAATAAGGATATCCTTATTTTCCTTAAGAACAGCAATAAGCTCTGCTTCTTTGGCGTTTTTATGCTCCTCAAGAATCTCACTGAGGACATCGTAGCGCACCTTCTCGTTGATACCTGCTTTGGAGGGCTCAAAGGGAATGTAGCCGGAAATATCCACTGTCAGGTTGCCAACAACCTTAACGGTCTTTCCTTCCACTTCAACATGAACCACATTGACTCCGGAATTCTGGATTTTATAAGCCAGCTCTTCCGAAATTTCCTCACCGGGCTTCACAAGAACCTTGCCCGTAGTGCCGTCCTTTACTTCCTCAGCGGAAATCTGGTTGCGGATACGGTTGGCAAGGGACAGCTTTTTATTGAATTTATAGCGGCCGACATTGGAAAGGTCGTAGCGCTTGGGATCGAAAAACAGGTTGTTAATAAGGGTGCTGGCGCTTTCCTCCGTAGGCGGCTCACCGGGACGCAGACGCTTGTACACCTCAAAGAGGCCTTCCTCGCGGCTTTTGGTGCTGTCCTTGGAAATGGTGGCGCTCAATTTAAGCTCTTCACCGAAAAGGTCCAGGATTTCAGCGTCGGTTCCAAAGCCCAGCGCTCTTAAAAATTGAGTGATGGGCAACTTGCGTGTTCTGTCGATGCGTACGTATATGATTTCTGCGGAGTCGGTTTCATATTCCAGCCAAGCGCCGCGATAGGGAATGACCGTATTGGAAAACAGGTTATTGCCGCTCTTATCCTTCTCCTTGGAATAATAGATACCGGGCGAACGGACCAGCTGACTGACAATAACACGTTCGGCGCCGTTAATGACAAAAGTACCGTGATCGGTCATAAGAGGAAAATCTCCCATGAAGATTTCCTGTTCCTTTACCTCACCGGTCTCCTTGTTTATAAGACGCACCTTCACCTTGAGGGGAGCTGAGTAGGTTGAATCCCGCTCCTTGCACTCCTCAACCATATACTTGATGTTTTCGGTCTCCAGGGTGTAATCAATGAACTCCATGATCAAATTGCCCGTGTAGTCCGTAATTGGAGATACATCCCTTAATACGTCGTGAAGTCCATCGTCCAGAAACTGCTTATAAGAGTTTTTCTGAACTTCAATAAGATTGGGCATCTCAAGGACTTCGTTGATCCGAGCAAAACTCATGCGTGTCGTTCTACCCAATTGGACTGGATGAACCATTCATATCACCTCGTATGGATTGCATATTTTGGCGGTAAAGACGAAAAAATAGAGAGGGGTAAAAAATATCCGTTTCAGAATCACATCCTTCTCCCAGTACTATTTTCCATCTTAAAGATTATTGACATGTATTGTACCTTTCATACAATTGTGCTATAATTAACTTATATTATGACAGCATTGTGCACAAAGCAAAAAAAGGATATAATACAAGCAAACATAAGAATGCAGTTAATAATT
>JAFADM010000289.1 GCA_023424865.1 Bacillota bacterium
AAAATTGACTTGGCTTACACAATCGGCTATTTGAATAAAATACCTGAGATTAATTATACTGGAGAAGCAGTTGAGCCTATCTACGTGCTTGCCTCCCCGGACCATCCTCTGGCCTCAAAGAAAAATCTCACCCCCAAGGATTTTAGCGGGGTTCCGCTAATATTGACAGAACCGGCAGCCTATTACCGCAGGAATTTTCTAAATGACTTGCAGCGTAGTGGAATAGAGCCTAAAATCGTACTTGAAACCGAAAGCATACAGGCAATAAAAAATCTTGCTGCAAGCGGCCTTGGTGTATGCATTCTTCCCAAAGTGGCCGCCAGTGGAGAAATGAATGACGGCAAGCTGGTTTGTCTGGATTACCCTTGCGATTATGACATACGCTCGCAGCTTATCTGGCACCGTGATAAATGGTTGTCTCCTCTCATGAAGGATTTCATAAGAACTGCATGCCAGGTAATCGCCGCGGAACTGTAAGATTTAATAAAAGCCTCGGAAAGGTTCTCGCAAGACGAAGGACGATAAAGCCTGTTGACATTAGAATATTCGGTCTCAGTAAAGGCCCGGCTGTCTCCGCTTATGCCGATAAAACTATCTTGTTATAATAATCGAAGAGGTTTCACCTGTTGCCTGGCTGCGGCAAAAATCATCCTGAGCGGCTATAGTCATCATTGTAGAACCGATGGAAGCCAAAAAATTGCCCAGAGCATTTTGCTCCTCAATGGAAAGACCCTCTGCAAGCTTTACAGCAATCAGGGTAGAAAGTGCGGACAGCTGGACTCCGTTCAGAGAGCAAAAGGGGTGCGGCATACTCTTTCTCATCCTTCTTCTTACAGCATACGATAGTATATGCAGAGACGCTTTTGCATGTTTTGGGACGGGTCCCGATGTGTCATGTATTCGAATGATGACCTTTCATAATAAACAAAAAAGAGGGGAAACTGCGTAAACACAATTCCCCCTTAAGCTTTTACAATAAACAGACGTAATCCATATTTTTTATCTCTTATTTATTATATTTGTCGTAAGCCGCTGTCCTCTCGTCGATAATTGCCTGACCACCGGAATTGAGATAATCCTTCAGGCCTGAATCAAATACTGAGTCAAACTGATCGGGTTTCGCAACAACCGATTGAATAAGGAATGCGTCGCGCTTTTCAGGAAGAGCTGCGCCCATACCTTCTTCGGCCTTGATTTCTCCCACGTGGACGGACGGAGTGGTTCTTCCCTCGTTTTTGGCTGTCTGATAAGCTTTTTCTATATAACTCTTATCAACGCCGGCATAACCGAGAGCGATGGATTTAATGGTTTTATCCGCGTCGCCAAGATCCAAACCGTTAGCCGTAATGGTGTAGTCGATATTGTTGGGGGAGTTCATAATTTTCGGGTCTCCGCCTGATCTGGCAATGAGCATCACAGAGCCGTCGGATTGGACTTCATGGGTAACGCCTTCTTCACCGATTTGGAGGAATTTGCGGGTTTCAAGCTTGCTGATGAAGTCCAGATACAGCATGGAAGCCACGGGCTCGTCGTTGGTGCCAGGGAAGAAGACCTTACGGTCAACCGTGCTTCCGACATACTTGGCTGGCTTTCCGGCTTCGTTCTTGAAAGGATCCACTGCAATAAATGCAGCCTCAGGTCCAACCAAGGTTTGCAGGTTGGCGTGGATACCCTCGGGACCATTGCGGTACGGATAATCCCAGTTGTGGATGAAGGCGCCGACATAACCGGCCTTCAGAAGATTGTCCTCAGTGGTATCGCCCTTGCCATACAAGGGGAAGTCCTTCCAGATAAGACCATCGTTGTACCAATTATTAAGAACCTTTATACCCTGCTTATAACCTGGGAACAGCAGGTGCCTGTCGTCAAAACCATTAACATACATTTCCTTTTCAGTCATATTATCCGGGAAGAAGGAGACATTCAGATTGTCTGTACGCCAGCCCACATCAAAGCTGGTGGAGAAGGGGATCATCTTGTCGGCATCCTTGCCGAGAAGCGTTTGGGCATTATCCTTGAATGCCTTCAGAACGGTTTCAAACTCCTGAAGGGTTGTAGGCTCAGAGAGGCTGAGCTTCTTAAGCCAATCCTCACGAACAAAGGTATTGATTCGCATATTGTGAATGAGTCTGGCCTCAAGAGCCCACAGAGTACCTGTATCGGGGTCCTTGTCGTAATAGATATTGGTTTCCTCCAATAAGTCCCAGAGGTTGGTCAGCATGTCCTTGCTTTCTTCCACTAAAGGTGCCAGATCAAGTACGCCGCCCATGTTGGCATAGGTCTGGATGGTTGGGTAGCTGTAAGTGACACAGATATCGGGCGCGTTTCCGGCTGCGAGCAGGTTGTTTATTTCATCAACCTCGGTCCAGCGGCCTACGGGAACAAAAGTGACTTCCACGTTATGGTCACGGAGCATTCCCTCTTTGATATAGTCGGTGTAGAAGTTGTCTTCGGGTGTGGAACCGCCATCGTTTCCGCGGTCATAGACCTCTACGGTGATGGATCTTGTTTTGACAAACTTTCCGTCAACAATTTCGGCATTACTTGGCGGCGTACTTTCTGCAGGTGCAGATGCACTTGGGGTAGACGTCGGTGTGGGCGTGGATGTGGTAACATCATTGCCGCATGCCGCTAAAAGCGTGCTCATAAACATACTCACAAGTAAAATGGAAAGCGCTTTTTTCATGTCAGTCCTCCTTATATTTTTTTAGACACATTGTGTCAGGGAAACGAGTTATTCCTTCACCGCGCCCAGGGTCACACCCGTGATAAAGTATTTTTGCATCCACGGATAAATCAGCAGGATGGGCACAGTGGCGAACATGACGGTTGCGGCCTTGAGGGACTCGGACAGTCCCGGCCGGGAGAAGCCTTCCTGGGTTGCAACTTCAATGCTGGAAATGCTATTGATGATGTTATACAGCAAAAGCTGGATAGGATAGTACTTTCTTTCATTCATGAACATCAGCGCATCTGAAAACCCGTTCCAGCGTCCGACAGCGTAAAAGAGAGACAGCGTGGCAATTACCGGAGTGGACATGGGAAGGTAGATGCTGAGAAGTACCCGAATGGGGCCGGCACCATCCATTTCAGCGGATTCCCGGAGGCTTTCTGGTATGTTGTACAGGAAGCTTCTCATGATAATCATATTAAATACGCTCAGGCAGTAGGGAATAATAAGCACCACCGGCTTACTGAGCCAATCCAGATCCTTAAGTAAAAGATAGGTCGGAATGGTTCCCGCGTTGAAGTACATGGTGAATACGATGAGGATACTGAAAAACTTGCGCCCTTTTAGCTTGTCGTAGGTGAGGGGGTAGGCGCAGATGGTTGTCATGATGAGGGAAACAACGGTGCCTATGACCGTTATGATAGCGGTCCAGGCAAGGGCCCAGGTATAGTCTTTATCCTTAAGCACCATGTGGTAGGCCTCCGTATTGAAGCCTACGGGCCAGAGTCCAACCTGGTTGCGGATTAGCGCTTCCGAAGAGCTTAAAGAACGGGACAGAATGTTAACCAGCGGCAGAAGACATATAATAATAAGAAGTAAGCAAAAGAAGGCAACAATCCAATCACCAAGTTTTGTTGTTTTCGATTTAATCATTCTGCATCACCTCCTATAAAATGCCGCGTTCGCCGAACTTTTTAGCCAGCGCGTTTGCGCCCATGACAAAGATAACGCCGACAACTGACTGAAACAGGCCTACTGCTGTGGTCAGAGAGAATTGAAGACCACGGATACCGTTTGTATAAACAAAGGTTGCAATAACATTGGAAACATTATTGACCAGGGCATTGCCCAAGGCGTAGGGCCTGTCAAATTCACTTCCCAAAATGCGCCCGAGGCTTAAAATAAGCAGAACGATAACGGTAGGACGAAGGCCCGGCAAGGTTATGTGCCATATTTTCCTTATTCGGCCCGCGCCATCCATTGCCGCAGCCTCATACAATTCCGGGTTGATTCCCGTGATGGCTGCCAGATAAATGATGGTGTTCCAGCCGACGCTTTGCCATATACCCAGGAACACATAGGTTACAACCCAAAGGACGGGGTCATTGAGAAAGGGTACGGATTCCATTCCCATACGGTTGAGCACGATGTTTACAAGGCCCGTGGTAGGAGCTAAAAGCTGCCGGGCCATACCGTAGATAATAATCCATGAAAGAAAGTGAGGCATATAGGCAACGGTCTGGGTGATGCGCTTGAACCGCTTAAACGCCAGCTCATTGAGCAGCAGCGCCAATATTATTGGTGCAGGGAAGCCGACCACCAGGTCAAGCAGGTTAAGCATAAGGGTGTTGCGCAATGCGTAAATAAAGTCGCGATTGGAAAAGGCCTTGATAAAATACTCCCAACCGCCGTTATTCGCCCAGGGCATTTCCCAGACGCTCTGTACAATACTGTACTTTTTGAAGGCGATCTGGATATATGTCATGGGAATGTACTTGA
>JAFADM010000035.1 GCA_023424865.1 Bacillota bacterium
TGTTTAAAACGCATGGGATTTTGAGGGAATATAAAAAAATTTAAGCATACAAAAAAAATAGTTTAATAAAAATTTTTTTGAAAATGATGTTGTATTTTAAATAGGGCTGTGTTATCATAATCACAACTTCAAGATATCCGATGCGACAATGGTGTTGCGCCGACATGCTTAAAACAGAAAAAGCATGAGGCGCATTTTTTGTACCCTTTTTAGGGTTGACCAAAAAACGGAAAGTTATAAATTCCACTCATAAGCACTCTCACTTTCCAAATTTCTAATTAAAGCACTGTGCAATATTCAAAAACACTAAAGAAGCACTATATATTGACAAATCGACGTTGAGTTGAAGAGAAGGAGAATGAATGATGAAAAAGTTTTTGAAAAAAGCGGCACTGGTCGTTGCGGTAATGACAGCAATGAGCTCCCTTGCAGCTTGCGGCGGCACACCTGCCTCCAGCACCCCCACACCTTCCCCCAGCACCTCGGCTTCCGCCACACCAACCCCTGAGGCCACACCTACACCTGCAGCTGATCCTGTGAAGGTCGCCGTTATCTTAAGCGGCCCTATCAGTGATATGAGCTGGAACGCAACCGCTTACAACGGGCTGATGGCGATTGAAAAGCTGGGTGCAGAGGTTTCCTACCAGGAAAATGTACCGGTTTCCTCCGTTGAAGACAGCATCCGTACTTATGCTACCGAAGGCTTTGACCTCATTTTCCTCAGCACCAACAGCTATGAAGAGGTGGGCAAGCTGGTTGCTTCTGATTTTCCCGACGTACAGTTCATCACCATTAACGGTTCAACCACTGAAGGCAATATTTTAAGCGTACAAATCGCCGACGCTCAGCAGGGCTTCCTTATGGGCGCCATCTCGGCAGTCATATCCGAAAGCAAGAAGGTAGGCTTTGTGGGCGGTACTGAAATTCCTCCCATTATTAAGGGCCAGGCCGGTTTTAAAGCCGGTGCCGAATATGTGGACAGCGCTATTGGCATCAGCTCCAATTTGACGGGCAGCATGGACGATGTGGGTGCTGCCAAGGAAACCGCAGCAGCCATGATACAGGCCGGCGTGGATGTGGTTTCCCCCATGGCTAACCAGTCCAGCCTTGGTGTTCTGGAAGCGGCTCAGGAAGCAGGGGTTTACGCTGTAGCTTCAGGTCTCAATCAGAACGATGTTGCTCCCGACGCTGCCGTCATTGCGGTGGTTAAGGATACGGCCATTGCTTATGTGGCAGCCTACAATGCCTTTATCGGCGGAACTCTCGGCAGTGAAACCATTGTCATGGGCGCAACCGAAGGCGTTGTTTACCTCTCCGACTGGTATCCTGCAGCTTCCGGTATTTCCGAAGACGCTAAGGCAAAGGTATCCCAAATTTACCAGGACCTGGTAGACGGAAAAATTGCTCAATAAGGGTTACCTAAGGGTTACCTAAGGGTTACCGCGTTGAGAATCCTTGATAAATGGGAACGGGCGTCACGTTTATCAAGGTATGGGTGGGGTCACGGCAGAAGGCCGGACCCCATTCCTTGCTGTATAGGCTTAACCCTATGGCACAGAAAGGGATGGAAAGTGTATGAAAGGCAGCAGCGGCCGCAATGGCCAGTCCTTTAAAAAGAAGGTTCTTCTGGCGTTGGATGGGGTTTATTTCCCCATTGCAGCCATTGTATCGGCCCTTATTATCGGCGGGCTTGCGGTATGGGGTTTGAGCTATGATCCCTGGACCGCCTTCAAAAGCTTATTAAGCGGCTCTTTTGGCAATAAAAACGCCGTAAGCGAGACTCTGGTCAAGGCCATACCTCTTATTTTTACGGCCTTGAGCTATGCGGTAGCCATGCGGTGCGGGCTTATCAATCTGGGGGCCGAAGGCCAGCTTTATATAGGTGCTTTGGCTGCCACCCTTGTGGGAACCAGCTTTAACGGTCTTCCTGCCCCAATTCATATTGGCCTCACTCTTATAGCAGGCTTTGCAGGCGGCGCTTTCTACGGCGCTATTGTGGCCCTTTTAAAAATACGCTTTGGGGCAAGCGAGCTTATCACCACCATCATGCTTAATTACATTGCCATTGCCTTTGTCAACTACTGTGTTACCGGGCCTTTAAAAATGGAAGGGGACAGCTATCCCCAATCCTATCCTATTTTGGAAAGCGCAAGGCTTCCAAGGCTTTTTACAGGCCTGCGCCTTCATTGGGGAATTTTTATTGCCCTAGCGGCTTTAATTATTTTCTACATTATTATATGGAAAACAACCAAAGGCTACGAAATGCGTGTCATTGGCCAAAATCCCATGGCAGGGGCCTATGCGGGCATGAATCTTAACAAGGTGGGCATTCGCGCCATGCTTCTTGCGGGAGGCTTTGCCGGCCTTGGGGGCTGTGTTGAAATTCTGGGCATACAGCTTCGGCTTATTCAGGATTTTTCCTCCAATTACGGCTTTGACGGTATTGCCGTGGCCCTTCTTGGAAACAACCACCCCATAGGCATTTTCCTTTCCGGCATCCTTTTCGGCGCCCTCAACAGCGGCTCCAATAAAATGCAGATGATGGCCAAGGTTCCCAGCGCCGTTATCCATATCATACAGGGCTTAATCATTCTTTTTGTGGTGGGAAGGGAGATGTTCCGTTTCCGTCATCTTTTCATGAAACCGGGAAAGAAGAAGGAGGTAACCCATGCTTGATTTTCTGACGGGCTTTCTGGCCTCGGACATAAGAACCGCCACACCTCTTCTTATTGCGGCTCTGGGCGTGGTATTCAGTGAAAGGGCGGGAATTGTCAACATCGGTATCGAGGGCTTTATGCTCACCGGCGCCCTTATGGGGGTTGTGGGCTCCTGGGCCACCGGCTCGGTGGTGGCGGGAACCCTTATTGCCATGGTATCGGTTATGCTGTTTGCTCTTGTTTTTGCCTATTTCACCATTACGGTAGGAGCCAACCAGACCGTGGTGGGGGTTGCGGTAAATATTCTTGCGGGAGGCCTTACCATAACCCTTAACCGTACGGTTTTCGGCGTGAATACAAGCATGCCCCGCATCGATGTTTTCGATGCCGTAAAAATTCCTTATTTAAGTGAAATTCCGCTTTTGGGCAAGGCTCTTTTCAGCCAGTCCATTCCCGTTTATATGGCCATTGTTCTGGTGCCCGTGCTCTGGTTTGTCCTTATGAAAACCAATGTGGGACTCAATGTAAGAGCGGTGGGGGATCATCCCCAGGCCTGTGATACGGTGGGCATCAACGTGGTTCGCACACGCTACGGCGCAGTGCTGTTCAGCGGACTTATGGCGGGCTTTGCCGGAGCCTTCGTTTCCATGGGGCAGCTGAGCTTCTTCACCGAGGGCATGGTGGCTGGCCGGGGTTTTATTGTTCTGGCGGCCGTGGTTTTCGGCAATTACACCCCGGTGGGGGTACTGGGAGCAGCCCTGCTCTTCGGTGCGGGGGATGCCCTTCAATACAATCTCCAGGCGGCCAATACCAACATACCCTACCAGTTTTTAACCATGATGCCCTATATTATTACATTAGGCGCCCTGTGCGGCTTTATCCGCAGAAGCAACAAACCCCTGTCCAGCGGCGTGCACTACAGGAAAGGCTGAGGTGAAGGTGTAATGGCTTTACTTGAAATGCGGCACATCACGAAACGCTTTGGTGAGGTGACGGCCAACGAGAATGTGAATTTTATTGTTGAAAAAGGGCAGATACACGCTCTGCTGGGTGAAAACGGAGCGGGTAAATCCACCCTCATGAACATCCTGTACGGACTCTACACCCCTACGGAGGGTGAAATCCTGTTTAACGGCAAACCCATTCATATAAAAAGTCCCCGTCATGCCATTGAGCTGGGAATAGGGATGGTTCATCAGCATTTCATGCTCATACCGGCCTTGTCGGTCATTGAAAATGTGGTGCTGGGAATGAAGGAAAACAAAACGGTCCTGGATTTAAAAGCCGCCGCCGTCCGGTTTGAGGAAATGGCCCGAAAATACGGTATGCCCATGGATCCCTGGTGCCGGGTGGAGCAGCTTTCCATCGGCCAGCAGCAGCGGCTGGAAATTCTCAAGGCTTTGTTCCGCAAAGCGGATCTTCTCATTTTGGATGAACCGACGGCAGTGCTCACCCCTCAGGAGGTGGAATCCCTCTTTGTCATGATGCGAAGGCTTAAGGAGGACGGCTGTACCCTCATTTTCATAAGCCACAAGCTGGGTGAGATCCTGGATATTTGCGACTGCTGCACCGTCCTTCGCCAGGGAAGGGTGGCTGCGGCCAATCTGCCCCTTTCCCAGGTTGAGGACAAAAAGGAGATGGCTGCCCTCATGGTGGGCAAGGAAGTGGATCTGGTTACCCAGAAAAGGGAAGCACAGACAGGACAGACCGTGCTTAAGGTGGAGGAACTGGAGTATGTGGATGACCGGAAGGTTAAAAAGCTCCAGGATATCAGCTTCGAGGTCAAAGCGGGAGAAATTCTGGGAGTCTGCGGTGTTGACGGCAACGGCCAGTCGGAGCTTATCGCCTGTATTGCCGGTCTGAAAAGGCCTGCGGGGGGCCGGGTGCACATCAAGGGCGAGGAATGTACCGGCTTAAGTCCCAAGAAAATTCTTGGAAAGGGCGTATCCCATATTCCTGAGGACAGGCATAAGTTCGGTATGGTTAAAACCCTTTCCGTCAGTGAAAACCTTATCCTTATGAGCTATGACAAAGAGGAATTTTCCAAGGGCGGCTTTTTAAAGCGTAAAAAGATAAGAGAGCACAGCGAGGCTCTGTGCAACCGGTATGAAGTGAAAAGGGGCAGTATAGAGGATTTTGCCGGCACCCTATCAGGCGGAAACCAGCAAAAGTTTGTGGTTGGACGTGAGCTGGACAGGGAGCCGGAGCTTTTAATCGCCGTCCATCCGGACAGGGGACTGGACATAGGCGCTACGAAATACATCCAGTCCCGTATTGTACAGGAACGGGACAGAGGGGCTGCCGTGGTGCTGGTTTCCACGGAGCTGGAGGAGATTATGGAGCTCTCTGACAGGATTTTGGTCTTGTGTGAAGGCAAAATAATGGGTATTCTAAATCAGAAGGATGCCACAA
>JAFADM010000399.1 GCA_023424865.1 Bacillota bacterium
TTGGCAGTTCACCACTCAAGACGCGAGAATCAAATTGAAACGCTTCTATCCAACTATTCTTTAATTATTAGCCGGATAGAACACTACTTATAATGTTCATATGAGAACCTCATTTATGATACGTCTCGCCCCGGATGATTTTAAAAGCCCTGTAGATTTGCTCAAGAAGAATAATCCGGGCCAGTTGGTGTGGAAATGTCATTTTAGAAAGGGAAAGCTTTAAATTGGCATTTTTCTCAATTTCCCTGGAAAGGCCTGTAGATCCTCCAATGATAAAGGCAATATCGCTTTTGCCGTCCAGCATGAGCTTGTCCAGCTTATTTGCAAAATGCTCAGAATCCGGCGATTCGCCGTCTATAGTCATGGCAATAGTATAAGCGTTCTTTGGAAGCGCTTTTATAAGCCGTTCACCCTCTTTTTTACGGACCTGTTCATCCAGAGCCTCACTGCCCTTTTCATCCGCCTTTTCTTCCTGGACCTCTGCCACCTGAAACCTGCAAAACCTGGAAAGACGCTTAAGATACTCCTTTTGAGCATCTCTTAAATAACCTTCCTTTAAATTGCCCACTGTAAGTAAATGAATGTTCATTCCTTCCTCCGTTAAAGGAATAGCTAAAGGGACAGCATTTTACTGCAGCGATCCCTTAAGGCCACTTCAAGATAAACATCCCTGTCCGGATGAATAGACTTCTCAATGAGAGCCGCTTTTGTTGTTTCATAGGCCAGCTCCGGAAAATTGTTTTCCTGGCTCAAATGACCCAGCACAAAAAATTTGGTGCCGCTCTCTGCCAGATAAGCCACAACCTTTCCCGCCATTTCATTGCAAAGATGTCCGTTATCTCCTAAAATGCGCTGTTTTAAAGGCCAGGGATAACGCCCGGTTCTCAGCATTTCAATATCATGATTGGACTCAAGCAAAATCATATCGCTGCCTTCCATGTTTCCCAAAAGCTCCCGGGACATGTGGCCGATATCGGTGGCAATGGTTATTTTTTTTCCGTTAATGGTGAAGTTATAGCCTACAGGGCAGGCTGCATCGTGGGGAATAGGAAAGGATTTAACCTCCATATCACCAAGGATATGATTTACCCCTACGTCCATTATCTGTGCCTGATCCGGAGCCAGCTTGCCCATAAAGCGACGCATGGCATCCCAGGTTTTTTTATTGGCAAAAACGGGGAGCTTAAAGCGCCTGGCAATAATACCGGCACCGCAGATATGATCGCTGTGCTCATGGGTAATAAAAAGGGCTTTAACCTTGTCCATAGGCTCCCCAATTTGGGCCATAGCCTCTTCAATGCGCTTCCCGCTGACGCCGGCATCGATTAAAACGGCAGTATCGCCAAAGGATACATAAATGCAATTTCCGCTGGATCCGCTAAAGAGGCTGCAAATTTTAATCATTTACAATACCCCCCTTGAGGGGAATCACTTTGGATGCGCCGGATATCGGCGCCCAGGCTGCTGAGCTTTTCCACCATCATCTCGTAGCCGCGATCAATATAATGGACATTGGTAATTTCCGTTTCGCCCTGAGCAATAAGGCCCGCAATGACACTGGCTGCCCCTGCACGCAGATCCAAAGCCTTTATGGAGGCACCGGTGAGGTTTCTTCCCCCTTCAATGACGGCCATGCGGCCTTCAACCCGGATCCGGGCTCCCATTCGCTTTAGCTCCTCGATATATTGAAAACGATTGTCAAAAATACCTTCTGTAATGGTGCTTATACCGTCCGCTGTCAGTAAAAGTACTGCGGCAGGAGGCTGCAGATCCGTGGGGAAACCAGGATAGGGAAGTGTTTTTATATTGATTTTATTAAGCTGGCCCTTGCTGCTGACCCGAATGCTATCGTCAAATTCTTCTACGGACACATTCATTTCCAGAAGCTTGGCCGTTAGGGATTCCATATGCTTGGGTATAAGGTTTTTGACAAGTACATCGCCGCCGGTGGCCGCAGCTGCAATCATATAGGTTCCGGCTTCAATCTGATCGGGAATAATACTGTGAACCGCATTCCCCTTAAGATCTTTAACACCGCGAATTCGAATAACATCCGTACCGGCACCCTTAATGTCGGCGCCCAATGCATTGAGAAAATTGGCGATATCCACGATATAAGGTTCCTTAGCTGCATTTTCAATGGTGGTAAGACCTTCGGCCCTCACCGCTGCCATCATAATATTTATGGTAGCTCCCACACTCACCACATCCATATAAATGGGGGCTCCCACTAATTTGTCCGCACTCAGCTTAATAAAGCCATGCTCTATTTCAACCTTGGCGCCTAAGGACTCAAAGCCCTTTATATGCTGATCAATGGGCCTTACACCAAAATTACAGCCTCCCGGGAAGGTGACCACTGCCTTCTTAAAACGCCCCAGCAGAGCGCCCATAAGGTAATAGGAGCCTCTCAGCCGGTTCATATCCTCACTTGTTGCAATATGGGAGGAAACCAACCGGGTATCCACCTTCAGCACCCCATTGGATAGGGTTTCAAAGCGTGCTCCCAGAGAGGACATAATCCTTTGCAAAACGTCAATATCTATAATGTTAGGAACATTTTCGATTGTACAAACATCATTGAGCAATAAAGATGCGGGTAATACCCCTAACGCCGCATTTTTTGCGCCGCTTACGGTAACAGTACCACTGAGGCGCTTTTGCCCGCGGATAATAAGCCTGTCCACTAATACACCAGCCTTCCGGTTGTTCATCACTTATCCAGTCCATAATTATATCATTAAATAGGCAAATCCTGCAATTGTCCAGAAATAACCTGCAAAAAAAGGGCGCTCTTTTTATTCAAAAGCCTCTTTGTAAACGCTTTTGCGCAGAAAAAGACAGTGTCCGGCCGGACACTGTTATGAAATCCGCTATTCCTCTATGACTCTTTCTCCAGTATAGGCATTATAGAATCGTTCTTCCTGATCATTAAGCAGGATTCGCCAGACCGGCGTATCAAAAAGATCACCCTCTTTGACCCGCATATAGCCAAAATCCATTACTGTGATAACAGAATCGTTGGGGAGATTCCCCAGAACGAGAATTTCATAAGCTGTGAGAATAGCATCTGGCGAGAGTGCTTTTTTGACTTTCTTTACCCCGCCCTCCAAAGTGAGGGTATTTTCCCTGTCAAGGGTTATAAACAGTCGATTGTCAAAAAGTATTTCCTTTTTATAGCGCTGAGAAAAGATGCCTTTCCATTGCCCATCTTCAAGTAAAAGGCTATCCATAACATAGCCCGTCTCGTTCAAATTAAGTCGTGACAGATATTTTTTTAGTGAAGATGCCATTTCACTGCGGTTTTCAGTAAAGACAATCCCTTCAGGATTTTGATCCGACAGCTTCAGGTAATCATCGGCGTACAGGACATACTCCTTCTCATCCTGCCATTGGCGTAAACCGTTTACCTCTGAGAAGACCTGATTGGCAGTATCCGAAATAAGACTGGCAATAGGATCAATATTAAGCTCTTCCGCCTGATAAGATAAGCTGGGAGCTTTAGCCCCCCGGGCAGGCACGGAAGTATTCAGACTGATATTTCGCCTCTCCATATAGGCAAGGGCATAACGCGTGTAATCGGAGTTAAACCGGATGGTTGTATTTGTGTAAATAATGGTACCAAAAAGAAACACATTTAACAGTGAAAACAAGACGATCAAAATTGTTTTGGCTCTTCCCCAATCCATTTAGTTTGCCTCCCTGTAGAGGCGGACATTATAATCCCCCGATTCGGTATCAATTAAAAAGCATGGTTCCAGGATCTCTTCCTCGTTATTATCCTCAGAAAAAACATATCCAACATCTATGGCTTTAAAAACCGCCTTGCCTTCTGCTATAAACGTATAAAGATCATAAAACTGCTCTCTTATGTTTCTTTCCACAACCTCTATGAAATGGGTTCGATAAAGGCTCAAAGAATCAGCTTCGGTGAAGGATCGAATAAGCCAGCTGCAGTAAAGTACACGTTCATCTGTCGCCCGGACAAGTATGGGTGAGGTAATTTTATGCTCGCCTGCCTCGCTTGTCTCAATTTCTTTAATAAAGGCATCGCCAACCCGGTAGTCAAAGGTAAATTCATAATAATTTTCGTATGTTTTCAGGGAGGTTAAAAATGGTTTGGCCTCACCAAAAAGACCGTTTCTCACCTCAAGAAAGGAGACTGCATTTATGAATGCTGCATTAACGTCACCCGGAGCGTCTGTACGTGAAGGAAGGTAGGTATACTCAAAAAGGCCGTCTGAATTAAGCTTGTATAAGTATTCCGTATCTGAAAAAACAGCTGTTCCGGCAGTTTCATCCAACGAGGGCATCATGCTGTCCTTCAGGTTTAGAAGGATACTGCTTTGAACCTCGTCAATATTCTCCTTCTCCAGCACAATCTGATCAGGAATAGCGGAAGAAATGGCATAATACCAGGTTTGAGAGGACTGGCTTAAGGGTATTTTAATATCCTCCTGGGCATTAAAGCTTCCCGGATAGGCCGTATTAAGGTTGCTGACAGCCACTCCCGCCCCGTTTTGCACCAGACTGGAAGCGGTTTCATTAAGGAACTCATAATAAGCCTTGGGCAAAAATTCACTGTCCATGGAGACAAGATACATATAGACATAGCCCGCAGATTTATCAAGAACATACACTGTATTGACCGTGGTATTTACATCCTTTTGAGGAAGGAACGCGACGCTTTTCATTGTGGAAAAGCCCTGATTGTCCCTGGTTGTACGATCACCTACCCAGTAGACAATAGCTGCAGGCCAATCAACGGCAAAATCAAGCCGGGTGGTATAGGTGCCCCCAATAAAGGAGCTCCACATCTCCGAAGGAAAAATTTTTATAGGCTTCTGATTTAAAAGAGCCGGCAGATAATTTTTATGAAAATCATTCCAGATATTTTCATAGTCTGTACTTCCATAATTTAGCACGACTTGTGAATTGAGATTTGATGACAAAACAATTTCCTTGGGCAGAAAGTAACCTTCCTTAATGGCATCCGCTTTTACATCGGGAGTTACTGCTTCCTTATTGAAAAATGCGGCTATATGACTAAAGGGAAACCCCTGGGCCTGCTGATACCAGTGGATCGAAATTTGCAGCACTGATACTGCTACTAAAAACAGCAGTATGATGGTCTTTAAACGCTCGCGGTTCATATTTTTCATCAATCAGAGCCCCGCATTACTGGGTCTGCTTCTGCAGCTGCTGCTTGAGTGTATCAATTGTAACAACGGCCTTATCCTGGGAACCGGGTTTTTTTATTGTAACCGAAAGATCTGTTATTTGCAGATTTTTATTTAGCACCAGCTTATCCGCGTCACTTTTCTTGAAGATAACCAACCTTACCTCATTGGTATTGTTAGAACCAACATAGGCGAGATCCACTGTGGAGTATAGAAATAGGGACGACTCCTTCATATTGGTTGCAGTGGTGGCATTCACATCATTAAGTGGCTTATAAACTCCGTCAATTTTAATATACATAAGGACCACTACGGCGCTTCCAGTAATAGATGAGCCACTGGTTGTAACAACAGATCCCGTAAGTGTACGTCTGAGAGGATTATTTCCCGTCGTATCAATACAGGTAATGTTATTCATTATAAAATCACTGTCCGATTTGCTTTCCGTATCTTTAAAAATAGTACCGTAGGCTTCTTCATACTTTTCAACACTGCCTGCGCTTGAATCGGCAGAAAGGCTGCTTTTATCATTTGTAAAACCGGTACCGGAAGCAGTTGACTCCGATTCTGTTGCAAACGCTGTAACGGAAGCGATAGCTAACATAAACAGCGTCATCAGCAGAAATGTTATCTTTTTTGCCATAACCTTTTCCTCCAGACGACCCTTGGCTTTACTGGTAGAATAAAAAAGACAATGCTCTTTTTATCACATTATTAGTATACCGTAAAATGTGTTACAAATCCATTACATGCCATTTAAAAGCACATTACTCTCGGGAAATTTATGCCCCAAAATTGGCTTGTCAAGCTCTTTTTACCTGCTTCAATACAGGTATTGCGATGTAGATTTGGGTTCCTTTACCAAGACGACTTTTTACTGTTATATCGCCTCCGTGAAGTTGGGTTATTTCCTTGGCTATGGCCAGGCCTAACCCTGTACCTCCCAACTGGCGTGAACGGGCCTTATCCACTCTGTAAAACCGTTCAAAAATTCTGGATAAATCCCCTTCCGGTATGCCGATACCGTTATCTTCCACACATGCAAGAACTTTATCACTTTCATGATAGATAGTGATATTGATATGTCCTTTTTCCGGCGTATACTTAATGGCATTACCGATGATGTTCATAAAAACCTGTTCAAGCCGGTGCCGATCACCCGTAACGAGAGGGATAGGGTGTTTTATATTAAGCTTTATCTCCTGGCGCTTTTGCTGGGCTTCAAGCTTTAGTCGGTCTATGCAGGAAACCGTCAGATCAGATACTTTAAGCTCCTCCATGTTAAGCTTTATACCACCATCATGCTGTGACAGGGTAAGAAGGTCCTTTACAAGCGTAGCCATCCGATCCGTTTCATCATTGATGACATTGAGAAATTTTCCAGCTATCTCCGAATCTCCCATTGCGCCGTCCAGAAGTGTCTCCGTATAACTTTTAACAGATGCAAGAGGCGTTCTGAGCTCATGGGACACATTTGCGACGAATTCCCTTCGGATATTATCCAGCTTTTGCTCTTCCGTAATGTCCTGAAGTACCGTTATAATTCCCTCCACTCGGCTGTCAGCCCCTGAAAAAAGAGCAAACTGGACTTTCAGGTATTTGTCCCGGTACTTGATTTTATGCTGGGCTTCGGATATACTCTGGAATTCATTGATCCTCTCCAGAGAAAGATCAATTCCAAATGCCTCCGTGAGCATGTTAAGAGTTAAACCTTCACTATGTGCTCCTAATATTTTTCTGGCCGCAGGATTACTGTGAATAACCTCTCCGCAATTATTAAAGGTTACCACACCGTCGGTCATATAATTAAGAATGGCCTCCATTTTATTTTTTTCACTGGATATTTCAGTTAAAGTATTTTTTAGTCGGACGGACATGAAATTAAACGTATTTCCCAGGCGCCCCAGCTCATCATCCGATCCTACCTCTGAGATTGCACCGAAATCACCCTCTGAGATTTTCTCGGCGGTATGCATGATTCGATAGATAGGAGAGGTAATGGTACTGGATAAAATAAAACCGATGACAATGGCCGCGAACATAGCCAGGAGCACAATGCCGAACAATACATTATTAAAGGATCCCAACATTTCTAAGGCCCTTGCACGGCTGTACTTAAAATAGAGAACAAAATCACCGTCAGAGAGCTCCTGAACTCTTACATAATCGTAGAACTCACCTATGGCGGTACGGGTGTAGCCCTGACTTTCTCCCACAGCATCGTGCCCCGGCTGTGAAAGAACAAAAACAAGGTTCTCCGAGCGAAAGATAGCATTTTCAAAAGCCTTTCGAACCTGAGGATCCGTGTCGACATACTGGGGATCCGATGAATCTACAATTTCGCCCGTCTCTTTATTTATAATGGTAAAGCTTTTGTCCCTACTAATAACAATACCGGTTAATCTGGGATCTGATCGTAAAATAGAACTGACTTCTTTCATTGTCATTTCAGGTGTTATTTCATTGGCTTCTAATAGATTTTCATAATTTCTTGCAATGGTCTCTTTAAAGTCGTTATAGAAAGTTTTTTCTACCTGAAAATTGAGAAAAACCCATACCACGGTCATGAGTGCAAAAGTTATCATTATAAGAATAATAACGAGTCTCCAGCGGATACTTTTTAAAAAGCCCGGCCTGTATAATTTCTTCATAATCACCATCGTTGCAAGCCTTTTACGGCCGTCTTCAATTTCACTTTACAAAGAAGGATTAAAATAATAGCCGACCCCCCGCTTGGTCAATATGTACTCGGGATTACTGGCATCCTTCTCTAGCTTTTCCCTAAGCCTTCGTACCGTGACGTCCACTGTCCGGACATCGCCGAAATACTCATATCCCCAAACCTTTTCTAAAAGGTTCTCTCGAGAAAAAATTTGGCCTCTTTGAAGAGCAAGAAACTTAACCAGCTCAAATTCTCTCAGGGTAAGCTCAATTACTGAACCATCCCTTCTTACCTCATACCGGGCAACATCTATTTCCAGATCGGAATAATTTAATAGATCATCTTTCTCTAAAGGTATGGAATCATCTATAACCCTTCTCAAATTGGCCTTTACGCGAGCCATAAGCTCTCTGGGGCTAAAGGGCTTTGTAATATAGTCGTCAGCCCCCAACTCAAGACCTAGTATTTTATCCACTTCCTCTTCTCTTGCAGTAAGCATGAGAATGGGTGTCTGCATGGTTTGACGCAGCCTTCTGCAAACGGTAAAGCCGTCTATTTCAGGCAGCATGATGTCTAAGATAATTAAGTCAGGCTTTTCCTTTAAAGCAAGCTCTATGGCCTGTCTGCCATCATAAGCCTCTAAGGTGTCGAATGATTCCTTTACAAGATTAAACTTTAAAATATCAACGATATTTTTTTCATCGTCTACGATCAGGATTCTTCTTTTCATTTTTACCCCCGAATGATACCTTTTTAATACTAACGCTTAAGAGATATTTATTTCTTTAGATATAAAACGCTATGCTGCCTTCCAGGCCACTAGTATGCGATAAATGCTACTTTTAAAAATAATCAATTGTTACTATTATAACATATTTATATCAATAAATATAGAACTGTGCCTTCGGTAAATCTTAGTAATACGATTGAAACCAAAGATTCATTTCTTTGTAGCAATTCTATATGGCAATTTAATTTTGAACATAAACAAAGCTCCGAACTTTCGTTCGGAGCTTTCATATAATTCCGGCAACGACTTATCTTCCCAGGCCGTTTCCAGCCAAGTATTTTCAGCACCAAAGAGCTTAACTTCTGTGTTCGGAATGGGAACAGGTGTGGCCTCTTCGTTATAGTCACCAGAATAATTAT
>JAFADM010000403.1 GCA_023424865.1 Bacillota bacterium
CAGCATGGCAAGGGGGGCTGTGTGCCAGTCATTAAGATGAATAATGTCGGGCTTGAAATCAAAGCGCAGGAGCATCTGGTACACTGCCAGGCAGAAAAAAGCAAAACGCTCGCTGTCATCGGCATGGCCGTATATTCCAGGCCTCCCAAAATAATTGTAATTATCCGCAAGGAAGGTGGGCACCTTCGCGCCTCGAACGCTGCGCACAATGCAGGTTTCATTTTTGGCTCCCATGGCAACCGGAAAGTCCCCTATAATATCTGTCTGCGCCTCAATACCAAGATAAGCAGGAATAACCACCCGTATATCAGCTCCCATGCTCTGAATAACTGCCGGGAGCTCTCCTGCCACATCGCCTAAGCCTCCGGCTTTGGCAAGCGGTACGGCTTCCGCTGCAACAAAGAGGACTTTTGGATTTTTAAGGGCTTCCGATTTCCTTATACTCATAACGCAACACTTCCTTTACTTTGATTCGTAATATGAAAGACGAGGGCGCTGTGGAGTAAAGATCTAACACTAAGTCTCCTCTTTCCAATATTCTTTCCCATCCGTGCTTCTTTTTAAGCGAAAAAGAGAGTCTCAACAGCCTTTAACCCCTCTCGCTTCCAGTTTGAATTAGAAAGTGCGCAGGGGTGTTAATTATGAAAAAGACGCATACTTCAAGAAGTACGCGTCTTTAGGCTAACTTTAAAACGTTTATTCAGCGTGAGGAGCGCCTCCGGCTGAGGGCTCCGGTGCCAGAAGATCCCTTCTGGAAAGATTGATTCGGCCCTGCTTATCGATTTCAACAACCTTAACGGTAATTTCATCGCCTACATTGACAACATCCTCAACCTTGTTGACCCGCTTGGTATCCAGCTTGGAAATATGCACAAGGCCTTCCTTGCCGGGCAGGAATTCAACAAATGCGCCGAACTGCATGATGCGGGTTACTCTGCCGTTAAATACCTGACCAGGCTCCACATTGCCTACAATACCCTCAATGATGCTGATGGCCTTACGTCCGGCAGCCTCGTCGGAGGTAGCCACATAAACGGAACCGTCCTCCTCGATGTCGATTTTAACACCGGTTTCGGCAATGATTTTATTGATAACCTTACCGCCGGGGCCAATGACCTCGCGGATTTTATCCACATCAATTTTCGTCTGGAAAATTTTAGGAGCATACTTGGACAGTGTCTTGCGAGGCTCGGCAATAACAGGAAGCATGCACTCGTCAAGAATTTGGAAACGTCCCTTTTTGGTAATTTCAAAAGCCTGACGGATGATTTCATAGGTAAGTCCGTCAACCTTAATATCCACCTGTATGGAGGTAATACCGTTCTTTGTACCTGCAACCTTGAAGTCCATGTCGCCAAAGAAGTCCTCAATACCCTGAATATCCATAAAGGTAACAAAACGTTCACTGTTTTCGTCATCCACCACAAGACCCGAGGAAATACCCGCTACAGGCTCCTTAATGGGAACACCTGCATCCATAAGAGCCAGTGTGCTTGCGCAGACGCTGCCCTGGGAAGTGGAGCCGTTGGACATAATAACCTCGGAAACCAGACGAATGGCATAAGGGAATTCGGTTTCAGTAGGCAGCACAGGTACAAGGGATCTTTCAGCCAGCGCACCGTGGCCGATTTCACGACGGCCGGGGCCTCTGGAGGATTTAGCCTCACCCACACTGTAACCGGGGAAGTTGTAATGGTGCATATAGCGCTTGGTTTCTTCCTCATCCACGCCATCCAGGGTTTGAACCTCACCAAGAGGTCCCAGTGTTACGTTGGTAAGAACCTGGGTCTGGCCTCTCTGGAAAAGAGCGGAGCCATGGGTGCGGGGCAAAAGGCCCACTTCGGAGCTTAAGGATCTTATTTGCATTAAGTTACGTCCGTCAACGCGCTTGCCTTCCTCAAGGATGGCATTTCTGACCAGCTTCTTCTGAAGCTTGTAAAGAGCGTCGGCAATTTTCTGCTTTTGGTCAGGGAATTTCTCGGCAAGCTTTTCCTGTACCTTGGCGCATACGGCGTCAACGCTTGAATCACGGCCGGCCTTGTCTGCATTGAACAGGGCTTCGAGCATATCGACTTTTCCCTCTTCATAAACAGCCTGCCAGACATCCTCCGGTACGGAAACCGATTCATACTGGAACTTGGGCTTCCCTACTTCGGCCACAACAGATTCGATGAAAGCAATAATTTTCTTAATTTCCTCATGGCCAAAGCGAATGGCATCAAGCACGACCTCGTCAGGCACCTGGTTGGCACCGGCTTCGATCATGACAATCTTATCCTTGTCGGCGGACAGGGTGATATACATATCACTCTTTGCCCGTTCCTCCACATTGGGGTTAACGACGGGCTTTCCGTCAACAAGTCCCAAAATGACACCGGCAATGGGGCCATTAAAAGGAATATCCGAAATAGCCAGGGCTGTCGCCGTGCCTAAAATGGAGGCAAATTCAGGAGAGTTATCCTGATCCACGGACATAACCGTGTTTACAATGCACACGTCATTTCTCAGATCCTTAGGGAAACGGGGACGCATTTGACGGTCAATAACGCGGGAATTCAGGATAGCCTTTTCAGTAGGCTTTCCTTCTCGCTTAATAAAGCCGCCGGGGATTTTTCCTACGGCATAAAGCTTCTCTTCGTAATCCACGCTTAAAGGGAAAAAGTCAATGCCGTCTCTGGGCTGCTTGGAAGCTGTTGCAGTGGACAGCACCACGGTTTCGCCGAAGCGCACCAATACGGAGCCGTTGGCCAGCTGGGCCATTTGTCCTGTTTCCAGGATGATTTCCTTCCCTGCAACTTCTGTTTTAAAAATTCTCTTCATTAGGTCAACTCCTTTTTCTTCCTGATTGTACGGGCTTTCCGGCAATACGCCATTAGCCTTTTTATCTCCAGTCAGGGACAAAAGGTCAGGGAACAAGCATCCAGGAACTGGTTATTCCTGTTCACTGGAAGGTTCTTCTCTGATCTTCTGTTGCCCTTGACCGAAGGGGAAATATGCCGGTTATCCCGCAGCGGGCAGTTTATCCCGCTTAATACACTATACTATTATTCCATAAAAAAGGGCGGAAAAACCCGCCCAATTTTTACTTTCTCAATTCAAGCTTTGCCACGATCTCACGATACCGTTCAATATCCTTTTTCATGAGGTAGTTAAGAAGTCCTCTTCTTGCACCAACCATCTTCAGAAGGCCGCGACGGGAATGGTGATCCTTCTTATGGGTTTTCAGGTGTCCGGTAAGGTGATTAATCCTGTCCGTCAGAAGCGCGATCTGCACCTCGGGTGACCCTGTGTCCCCTTCGTGAACGGCGTATTTTGTGATAATCTCTTGTTTTTGCAGTCTTTCCATGATGAAAAACTCCTTTCAATTAATTGCCGAATGCCCAGTAAATGGCCGGAGTAACCAGAAACCGCGCAATCGGTTCAAATCATACTTAGATATTTTAGCACAGGCGAATTTAAATTGTAAAGGCCTTGAATCCTTACATTAACTCAAAATTTAACATTTGGTGCCCGTCTCCAACTCATCCGGGCCTTTTTATTGTAAAACAACAAGGTTCCCAGGCCGGTCGCAGGCAAAGCCTGCTGCTCGCCCAAGCATCCCGGGTACCTGCTGGCAAGCTATGCTTGCGCATAGCGGGCAGGGGTTCTATTTAGCGCCTTGCAATACCTTGGCGTTGGCCACCAGGTAATTAACTCCTGATATAATGGTCATAACCACCGCAGCCCACATGATGGCCATACCCACGGGAAAATCGGTAAAGAAGGAGAATGGGAAATCGTTAATGAGAATGACGACTGTTGCAATAATTTGAAGAACCGTTTTAATTTTTCCGTACTTATCGGCTGCAATGACCACGCCCTGGCCCACCGCAACAACCCTGAAGCCCATAACAATAAATTCTCTGAACAATATAATGAAAACCGCCCAGACCGAAAGGTTATCCGTTACGATAAAGGCAAGCAATGCCGCCGTAACCAGAAGCTTATCGGCAACAGGGTCAAGAAATTTTCCGAATTCAGAGATAAGGTTGTATTTCCGGGCAATCATGCCGTCCAGCAAATCCGTCAGGGATGCCACAACAAAAATGGCCGCCGCCGCATAACGGCCCCATTTATCCAATCCCCAAAACTGGCCGAACCAGCCGGGCATCATAAAAAATAAAAAAACAGGTGTTGCGATAATGCGTGATAAGGTGAGCTTATTTGGAAGGTTCATGTTCATTCCCGCCTTTTTCGAAGGATTTCTCCTAGAGTTCCCCTAAGATAATTTGGGCCTCTCCCACCAGGTCGTATTGATCCGTGCACAGCATTTTAACCGGAACAAGGCTTCCTGTTTCAAGGGGCTCGGGTGAAGTAAAATAAATGACCGGATCAATTTCAGGCGCTTCCATCACTGTTCGGCCCACATAAAAAATTCCATCTTCGGCGACTCCGTCAACCATTGTATCATAGATTTTACCCGTACGTGAATTATTATATTTCTCAACATTTTCCCTCTGGACAGCCATAAGCTTCTTTCGGCGGGACTCTTTGACCCGTTTGGGTATCTGGCCTTTCATTCTGTAGGCCGGAGTATCCTCTTCCCTGGAATAAGCAAAAACGCCCAGATTTTGAAAATATCCCTTTTCCACAAAGGCCATCATCTGATTGAAATCCTCCTCTGTTTCGCCGGGAAAGCCGGTTATGAGAGAGGTACGCAACGTAATGCCGGGCACCTTTTCACGAAGAGTTTCGAGAAGGGACACAATAGCTTCTCCGGTTCCCCTTCTTCCCATAGCCTTGAGCATGTCATTGGAGATATGCTGAATGGGTATATCCAGATAGGGTGCCAGCTTTGGATTTTGGGCAAGCTCCTGGATAAGCGCGTCGTCAATGAGCTCCGGATAGCAGTAAAGAAGCCGGATGCGCTTTACGCCCTCCAGAGAGGAAAGCTCTCTTATAAGGGATACCAGTTTCTTTTCCCCTGCCCAGTCCATGCCGTAGCGGGTAACATCCTGAGCCACCAAGACCAGCTCCGGCTTGCCGTTGTCGGCAAGATAAGCCGCCTCACGCACAACACTTTCAATGGAACGGCTTTTGTAACGACCTCTGAGCCTGGGAATAACACAATAGGTGCAGTGGTTGTCACAGCCTTCGGCTATCTTCAAATAAGCGTAGGGCTTATTGTCGGTTATTTTCCGGGCATTGTCTAGATACTCCACCGATTCGGGAAGATTGCAGTAAATGGACGGGGGTGTTTCCTCATCAAGATGGCTTTTTAAAATGGACGCCACTGCCTGGATGCTTCCCGTGCCAAGCACAACATCCACCTCCGGCATTTCCTTTATAATTTCATCCTTATAGCGTTCGGCCATGCAGCCGGCCACTGCCAGAACTCTTGCACGTCCTTCCGTTTTAAAAAGGCCTGCCTCGAGAATGGCGGTAACAGCTTCTTCTCTGGCGTCACCAATAAATGCGCAGGTATTGACGATGATGGCGTCGGCCTCCGCTCTTTCTCCTACGAGAGCAAAGCCTTCCCTTTCGAGAAGGCCCAGCATGATTTCACTGTCCACCAGGTTTTTGGGACATCCCAGGGACACAAGTGCTACTTTATATGCCAAAAAAGGATCCTCCTTCTATTGTCGCTTCTGAGCTATAAAACACTATAGCATAAAAGAAGGGCCTTAAAAAGGGGGAAGCGTTTAATTTTCCTGTTGGGGATGGGTTCTGGGGCGAAACAGCAAGGTCTGTGCCTCATCCCTTCCATTTTCCGGATCCGGCGTCCCTGCCAGGAAAAAATCCTGTGCTGCCATTCTTTTGATGCTGCGCCTCCTGGGGAGCTGGGAATAAAGACCGTCCGCACCGAGAATACGGGTTTTCACATTATCCGACAAATAGGTGTCAAGAATATCCAAAACCCGCTCTTTGACCCGTTCATCTTCGATGGGCACCAAAAGCTCCACACGTCGGTCCAGGTTTCTTTCCATCCAGTCCGCGCTGGAAATGTAGACCTCCTGGCCTCCGTCGTTCAAGAAGTAGTAAATGCGGCTGTGCTCTAAAAACCGCCCCACAATACTTTTCACCCGAATGTTTTCGCTGAGGCCGGGAAGGCCCGGCTTAAGGCCGCAGGTACCCCGAACCAGAAGCTCAATTTTCACACCGGCATGGGAAGCCCTGTAAAGAAGCTCAATAATTCCCGGGTCAACAAGGGAATTGAGCTTGGCACGTATCTCGGCAGGCTTTCCCTCTCCCGCATGACGAATTTCTCTCTCGATTAAGTAGGTAAAACGGCTTCTTAGCATGGTAGGCGCCATTACGAGCTTATTAAGAAGCGGCCTTTCCGTATAGCCGGAAAGAGCGTTGAATACCGTGGAGGCATCCTCACCCATATAGGGGTTGCAGGTTAAAAGGCCGATGTCCGTATAAATTTTGGCCGTAACATCATTGTAATTGCCCGTGCTTAAGTGTACATAGCGGTTGATGCCCTCGTCCTCCATACGGACAATAAGGGTAATTTTACAGTGGGTTTTAAGGCCAATAAGGCCGTAAATAACGTGGCAGCCGGCTTTTTCAAGGCTTTTGGCCCATTGAATATTGTTTTCCTCATCAAAGCGCGCCTTCAATTCCACCAGCACCGTTACCTGCTTGCCCAGATCCGCCGCCTCCGCCAGAGCCCGGACAATAGGGGATTTGCCGCTGACCCGGTAAAGGGTCTGCTTAATGGCCAGAACCTGGGGATCTCTTGCGGCCGTACGAATCATATCCACAATGGGATCAAAGGATTCAAAGGGATGGTGGAGGAGAATGTCCTTCTCCCGGATGGCCTCGAAAATATCCTCCTTGCCCTTAAGATCCTCAGGAACCCGTGGCGCGTAAGAACCGTATTTAAGCTCCTCGCACCCAAGATCCCCGTATAGCTTAAACAAAAAGGTCAAATCCAGAGGCCCGTGTATGGGGTAAACAAAATCCGGCTCCAGCTCAAGGGTATTGCTTAAATAATGCACCAGCTCGGGATCCGCATTGCCGGAAACCTCCAGCCTCACTGCCTGCCCCCATCTTCTCATGCGAAGGGTTTTTTCAATTTCAAGAAGGAGATCCTCTGCCTCATCCTCTCCAAGCGCCAGATCCCCGTTTCGGGTTACTCGGTAGACACAGGAGGTTATAATGGTCCTTCCTGTAAAAAGGCGATCCAGGAACATGAGAATGACGTCCTCCAGGAGCATGCAGCTCTTGCCGGTTTCCTCCCTGCCCTTAAGCCAGATAAGCCTGGGAAGTACCGACGGCACCTGGATAGTTGCAAAGATAGCATTCTCCTCAGGTTCCGCATTTTCTACGAAAACACCGATATTAACGGTTTTGTTTTGTATAAGAGGAAACGGACGTCCGGAATCCACGGCCATAGGCGTTAAAACCGGGTAAACAACCTGATTGAAGTACTCCTCCACATAAACCTGGTGCTCCGCCGAAAGCTCTCCGGACTTCAAAAGTCGTATTCCCTGCTGCTTAAGCTTTGGCACCAGCTTCTTGTTCCATAAAAGATACTCCTCCTCCATCATCCGCCCTACCCGACCGGCTATCCGGGACAGCTGCTGGAGGGGTGTAAGCCCTGAGGAATCCGGCTTTTTATACCCTGCGTTAATTTGGTCCTTAAGAGAACCTACACGCACCATAAAGAATTCGTCCAGGTTGGAATTGACTATGGCCAAAAACTTAAGCCTTTCCAGCAAGGGATTGGCTAAATCCCCGGCTTCGTCCAAAACCCTCTGATTAAACTCAATCCAGCTAAGCTCACGGTTTATATAATAATCAGGATGACTGAAATCCATCGTATTCATCGAAACATCCAATTCCTTTCAGGCACGCAGCCGGTCCTTTTGCTCCACTGCACTTAAATCCATTTAAAGAAGCACATTCTGAATATTGATTTCCGGCTTGATACCAAAAACCTCTGTAAACAGGTCTGCCTTCATATAAAAGGTCCATCTCTCCAGCACCACTTCCTCGGAGCACTCGGCGCTCACCACAAAGCTCCCTTCCTTCACAGTCATGCTCCTGATGCGAAGCTTTTGCTTGTGGCTCCTGTCCAGTGCATCGGATAAACGGATGATGGCAATAAGCTTCATGGCAATAATACGGTTTTCCGTCGATAGCTTCACAATGCCCGGGCTTTCCAGCTTTGGGGATTCCAAACTGTGATAACGGGCAATACAGGCCACTATCCGCAGTTCGTCGTCGGATAGTCCGATTATCTGAGATGCATTAATGATATTGTAAGAATAGAGGTAATGGGGATCAGCCCCGATATATTTGCCGATATCATGGAGCAGAGCGCCGACACGAAGCATAAACCGCTGGCTTTCACCCAGGCCGTGAACCCGGGAAAGCCTGTCAAACATTATCATGCAGGCATTTTCAACATAATGGCTGTGGGGCTTGATGTACCGGTAGCGCTCAGCCAGCTTTCGGGCGCAGGAGAGAATATCCTCATTAAAATCGATATACCGGGAGCCCAGGCTGGGGCGGTTGAAATGCTCAACTATCATGCCGTCAACCAGGGAAACATTAGGTATAACAATGGTATCGCTTCCTGTTTTATCAAAAAACTTCCGTATAAGGATCATGGACGGAACAAAAAGCTCCGCATCCCCATAGGATATACCCATTTCCTCCGAAATAGCCGTCGTCGATTTTGTAACGATTCGGGCATACCGCTCTTCAAACAGAGTTCTCGGAATGGTTACCACTCCGCCTCCTCCTGTGCTGCTCAAGCGCATCATGTTTTCAAACTCCGGGCTTACAAGCACATAGTGGGCGATTTCATTGGAGGACTTTAAAAACTCTACGTTTTCAATGTGAGCTTCCACATATTCTTCTAAAACCTTGGAGAAATGGAGCGTGTGCTTTTCTACCTTTGAAATGGACTCCTTAATGCGAAGAGCCCCGATTTTGAGGCTCTGGCTGGACACCAGAAGATTGTTCTCCGACATTAAAAGCTGAATACTTCCTCCGCCCACATTTAAAATGAGGGTAGGCTCATCCGTATTAATGGCGGGATGGTTCCGAAGCTGCCATTTAATGGCTTTGTAGGCCAGGAATTTCTCCTGGGAATTATTAATAATCTCCACATCGAAGCCGGTGAGCAGGCGAATGCGATCCAGCATGTAATCACGGTTGGCAGCTTCTCTTATGGCACTGGTGGCCACAATGCGCCATTCCTTGACGCCGTAGTCCGTCATGAGCCTTTTAAAGCCTTGTATGGCCTCGCAGGTTTTTTGCACCGACTCAAAGCTTAGCTTTTCATCGTTGAAGGTGTCGCGGCCAAGGGGAATGAGCTTATCAACCGTTTCCAGCACCCGGATTTCGCCGTTTTCGCCGGCCTGAACGATTTTCATGCGCAGCTTGTGAGAACCGATATCTATAGCTGCAAACAATTTGGACTTCATAATCTGTTCATCCTTTTGGCGTGCTCTTTTGCCGCCCGACAACCGAATAAACGCCCTGTTTATTCAATCTGGCTGTATTGCTTAAGTATACCACGCCTATTCGAGGTAATACCACAAAAAAAATCAGACCAAACGCATGTATACACGTTTAAGTCTGATTTAACCTTCTCTTTACATTAGGTTTAAAATGGGTCCGTTTTCTCTTTCGGTCCTCAGTTAAAATTCAGCTTGGAGACCTTCAAAACGCCTGTGGTATTGCGAAGCCTTTGAATAACCCCATCGGACACGTCACTGTCCACACTGACAAAGGATACGGCCTTATCGCCCTCAGGGCTGCGGCTCCACTGCATGGATCCGATGTTGATATTGTTTTCACCAAGCAGGGTTCCCACTTTTCCGATAATGCCGGGAACGTCCTTGTTCTGGATGGCCAAAACATAGCTGGTGGGTTCAAAATCAAACCGGTATCCGAAAAAGTCCACAATACGGATGGCATCCTTGGCAAAAATCGTTCCTGACACGGAAAGCACCCGGCTCTTTCTGAAGAACTTAACGGTAATGAGATTGGTGTATTTTTCAAGGAGGCTGGTGCGGCTTTCGATAAGCTCCACGCCCATTTCCTTAAGCTTCAGCTCGGCATTGACATAATTGACCTCAGAATTGTTTACTACGGACAAAAAGCCTTTGGCAACAGCCAAGGTAACGGGTTTGGTGGGTTTGTCGGCCAAATCTCCGCTGTAAACCACCTCGATTTTGTCCACCCTCTCGCTTTCCGCCTGGTAATAGATGGCGCCCAGCTTTTCACCCAGGCTGATATAGGGCCGCAGCTCACTGACATCACCGGTGATGGGAGGCATATTCACAGCAGCCACCAATTCGCCGTTTAGAACGGATTCCACCATTTTTGCGACTCCAAGAGAGCAGTTGACATTGGCCTCCTTGGTAGAAGCTCCCAGGTGAGGGGTTAAAACCACCTGATCCAGATCCAGAAGTGAATTCCAGTAATCCTGCTCTTCGGGAGCCTTGTTAAAGTTGGGCTCTACCTCCTGGACGTCCAGAGCGGCACCGGCGATGTGTCCGGAAGCGATGGCTTTATAAAGAGCGGTCTCGTCAATCATACCGCCTCTTGCCACATTTACAATGCGTGCGCCCTTTTTGCACAGAGCCAGCTCTCTTTCCCCAATAAGATTCTTGCTTTCAGGGGTCTTTGGTATATGTATGGTAATGAGATCCACTGTTTTCAAAAGATCATCCAGAGTTTCAGCCCGGGTAATGCCCAGCTGCTTAACCCTTTCATCGGTAAGGTAGGGATCATAGCCCACCACATTCATGCCGACGCCCATAAGCTTCTTGGCCACAATGGATCCTATTTTGCCCAGGCCGATAACACCTGCGGTTTTGCCGTCCAGCTCCTCGCCGACAAACTTGTTGCGTCTGAAATCCTTTTGCTTGGCTGCATGATAAGCCTGAGCCACATTTCTGAACACGGAGAAAATAAGTGCTACGCTCATTTCGGCAGCAGCCATGGTATTTCCGTCAGGAGTATTGACTACCGTAATGCCTCGAAGGGTACACTCGTTGACATCTATATTGTCCACGCCATTTCCTGCCCGTCCGGCAACTTTCAGACGAACACCCTTTTCAAGTACATCCTTTTTTACCTTGGTGGCGCTTCTGACAATGATGGCATCGTATTCACCGATAACATTCAAAAGCTCCTCATGGGACAAACCAAAGGGAGTATCCACCGTAAAGCCTTTGCTTTTCAGATACTCGATACCATTGGATGCCATTTTGTCGGTAACAATAATTTTCGGCATTTTCAATCTTCCTCCTGAACTTGTTGGAAAGAAACCGGCTCTCAACAGTGTCCGGCAAAAGACCCAGTCTTAAGGCTATTGCCGGATCCGGTATTTGGGGTACAATAAGAACCCCACCCGCTTAGCGCAAGCACAGCTTGCGAGCGGGGGCCCGGGAACCTTGTTATTTCATAAAAAAAGCCAAACGTTTTACGTTTGACCTCCAAAAAAGCCGATATGACAAGGTAAGAAACGTGGCGATGTTTGCCATGCTTCCGCTTTACTCTGTCCTTTTGCCTGAGAGATACATTGTTCTTGCTGCTTATGCCGCTTTACAGCCTTTCAGCAGCCCG
>JAFADM010000417.1 GCA_023424865.1 Bacillota bacterium
CTTGTCCCCACCATTTTCCATTATACACTATTTTCCGTCCGGTTTTAGCACTTTCTATAGCGCCAAAAACCATTGCCATGCTTTTTATATTGTCGGTGCAGTCGGTTTCGGCCTTTCTGCCTTCCAGCAGTGCGGAAAACATTTCATCCAGACAGCCGTCATGCCCTTCACGGCCATTCCAGGAGGCTTCCGCCTCCACACGTTCGGTCTTGCGGATGAAGCCTTCCGTCTGGCCCGGCAGGAGATTTTCCGCATAAGGAGGATTTTTTCCGTCCCACAGTGCGGTTCCATGGCTTCCTGTCACACGCCAGTCCGATTCCCAGGAGGTTGAAGCTCCTTCTGCGCACCATGAGCCTCTGTAGGAAAAGACGGCTCCGTTGGAAAACTCAAAAATGCAGACAGCGGAAGCATTCCCCTTGTACCAGGAGCCTTGGGGATTGAATTCATGGCAATATACCGAAACAGGATCTCCTCCCGCAATAAAGCGGGCCTGATCAAAGGTATGTATGGCCATATCCAGGATGAGGGGGCTGTCCATGAGATCACGGAAGCCTCCGAAATGAGCTCCAATAAAGAAATCGGCGCATATGAGGCCAGGCTTTCCGATAGTACCGGACTGAATCAGCTCCTTATATGCTCTAATATTCTTCAGGTAGCGGCGGTTCTGCATAACCGAATAGTTCTTCCCGGCGGCACCCGCAGCCTCAGCCATTTTTACCGCTGCTTCCATGGAAGAGGCCATGGGCTTTTCCCCCATAACATATTGGCCCCGGCTTAAAGCGGTGAGCGTAACGGATGTGTGCGCCTCAGGGAGGGTGATATCAAACACCAGATTGGCAGAGGTGGCACTCAGGGCTTCGTCTAATTGAGTAAAAACCGGGCAGGCCAGCTGATGTCTCTGGGCCATGGCCGCCGCGTTTTCCGGCTTAATATCGACAAGGCCCACAATTTCAGCATCCTCTCGTCCAAGTGCGTACTTCACCCACGCATTGGCCATACTTCCACAGCCCACAACAATTATTTTAAATGTCATTGCAATTCTCCTTCAGATAACTCCCTATTTACGAGGAAGCCGTCAATTAGTCCAGCCATAGAACCTCCTGCAATACGTTCCCATGTACGCGAAAGTCATTTGGGACTCATTGGGGATTGGGTATAAAATCCCCGCCCCTGCAGCTCTTTAAATAACGGAGAGCATGAACCTGCCCTGTCATTTCCAGCTCATCCCTGTAAACAGGATCATGGTAGCCTTCGATATCGATGGTTCCCTTATAGCCATTTTGGCGGAGAATAGAGATAATGTCCGTCCAGTTGCTGTCGCCGAAACCCGGTGTGCGATGCCATACAAAAGGCTTAGGGCCGTCTTTTCCATATTCCCTTATAACGTCCCAGGCAATGGTTGCGTCCTTACCATGGACGTGAAATATTTTCCCGCACCATTTCCTAAGCTGGGGAATGGGATCAATAAGGCTCACCATTTGGTGGCAGGGTTCCCATTCCAATCCCAGAGAATCGGAGGGAATGGCATCGAACATCAATTCCCAGGCAGATGGGTTAAGGGCAATGTTCCAATCCCCTTTATACCAGGTTCCACCCATGTCACAATTTTCAAAAGCTATACGGACGCCTTTGGCTTCGGCCCGTTTCACAAGCTCGCCAAAAACCTCCTTGAAACGAGGGAGTGATTCTTCAATGGGGCGGTCCACAATGCGCCCTGTAAAGCCGGTTACCATGGATGCGCCGAAAGCTTCCGCATTGTCAATGGCCCGTTCCCAGCTTGCCAGGGTATCGGCGTTTTTCCCGTGGCCGGTGAGCGGGTTTCCGAAAACCGACAGAGCCGAAATAATACTTCCACTCTCTGCAGCTGTCTCCCTCACCTTTTTGCCCAATTCCTTAAGATCCAGATCGCCTGTGGTTTGCCAGAAGGTAATTTCATAGGATTCAAAGCCGTACTTCGAAATTTGTGGAATCGTTTTCAGTGCTTCCATTCCGGAGAGCAGTGTCCCGATACGAATATTATCCATTTTTGTTCCTCCTTTGGGCAGACGTTTCAAAAGGCAGCATTGTCCCAAGAACCGGCCTTTTACGTCAACCACCCATGACACTCCCATTTTATAAGACACACAAAAAACTGTCTCTACAGGATGTTGTGAAATAGTTATACAATCTTGTGATTTTTAAGCTATACTGTTTATGACGGTTTACGAAATTTAAGCTATTCACTTTATGAAGGAAGGTGTATCCTATGCTGTCCCGTGAAGCGCTGAGAGAGCATACCAAGTATAATGACAGGTACTTCCCCATTAACCTGTTTCGAATAAAATCAAACTCCGTACAGCCCCTGTTTATTCATTGGCACGACAGCATAGAAATTGTACATTGGACGAAGGGACAGGCCCTTTTCAGCATTGGAGGAACTGAATTCCCCGCTGAACCGGGAGACCTTTTTTGCGTCAGCAGCGGACAAATCCATTCCGCTGCGAGACAATACGAAGGGCCTACGGCCTATAATGCCATGGTCTTTAATCCTGTCCTTCTTATGGGACAAACACCGGACCCTTCTTATATGAAGCATCTTGCGCCTTTTTTGGACGGAAGCCGCCGGCTTCCTCCCAAGCTTTCCATTGACGATCCCCAATGGGATCAAGCCCGGTTTCTTATGAACAGAATACTTGCGGAATTTGAAAAAAGTCAGGCAGGCTATGAGCTTTCTGTCAAAGCTTATCTGACACTGCTTTTAGTTGAAATCGCAAGAAGTGGAATAGTCCAGGGAGCGGTTGGAGGCAAAAACACCCAGGAGGGGTATCTGGAGAATTTTAAGACCTTGCTTCTCCATATTGAAAAGAATTACGCAGAAAAGCTGACAGTGGAGCAGGCGGCCCGAATGGTGGGCTTAAGCCCCTTCCATTTTTGCAAAACCTTTAAACGTCTTACAGGAAGAACCTTCGTGGAGTTCATTAATCTCCACAGGGTAAACAAGGCGGAAGCCCTTTTGACGGATTCGCCCCTGTCCATTACTGAAATAGCCGAGGCCACCGGCTTTTGCAATATTAACTATCTGGATAGAGTTTTTAAAAAGTATAAGCTTAAATCGCCGTCAGAGTTACGGCGTCCGGGAAGATAGATTAAATTTGGGGTTTGGTTCTGGCTCGGATTTTAGTTTAAATTTTACATTTTTGATAAAAACCACTTCTGTGTCCTAACTTCATACTTAATTTCAAACCGTACTTCCTGTTCATGGATACTGCTCTGGCACAAAAAAACAAGCATGAGGTTGCCCGCAATTTTTTCCTGCTTCCGCACTAGAATCCTATTGACAGTAATCATAGCGTTTTCCTGCTCATCCTTGTAGCGAAATTTTATGGGCCATGATTTGCCTTCCTCGTCAAAGGCCGCAACCACAGCAATGGGTTTCATAATGAGCTTCACGACGACCTCCAAGTGAACTGCACGGAAAAAGGAACTCCTGCAGCAGAATATCTCTTATATTATATTCAGAACATACGTTCGTGTATACAGAGAATTTCTGCCAATGGGTAAAGTGAAAGATTAACTTCCAGATTATAAGACTTAATTCCAATGGGTAAAGTGAAGGTAAAGAACGAGCACAACAAAAAGACAGCTGTCCCGGAAATATTTAAATCGGAGGCTCATCAACAAAACGGTCGATTATTATATTCCAGGGTATAGTTGGCCGCTTCCGATGAATTTATTATAAATCCAGCAAGCTATAAATGTTATGAATAAAAGTCTCCTTGCCTTTGGTGTAGGCAGTTCTATCTTCCGGATACTGAGAAGCAAGCGCTTCCTTTAATTCAGAATATTTCTCTGCCGCATCAGGATGTGAGTTTAAATAGTCACGGAATCCAACCAACTGAAAAAACCCTTTATCCTGGGCGTCATAACAATGGATATGCCTCAAGGATATCTGGTTTTGACCTCGCAATACAAATAAATGATAGGTTTGGCTTCCATGCTGCGGGCCGCAGTAATCATACCCTGTTTGTTTCATGGCATCAACATCCATATCCACGATTGATTTCAAACGGACTGCAATATCTAATATGGGCTTTGCACAAATAGTATGAATGGCGGTACTTCCGACATGCTGGATTTCGAATAAATTATTGCTCCATATGGTTTCAAGCTGACTTTTGACCTGAGTAAATTCATCCTCCCACTCCTGGCTGTGTGGCAACAGCCTCACTTTATACCTTTCAACGCCTTCCATGATAGGCCTCCATAAATTGTTTTTAAATATAAATAGCATAGCACAGGTACTGGCATAGGATTTCTTTCATGCGTGACTTTGCCGCCGCCTGCGGGCTATGTTGCAAAACCGGGATTTCCCTGTTTCAAATGCCGGATCCTAAATTGTCTGCTTTTATTGCCGGTTTTCAAATTGCTTGTATCAAATGTCTGTTTTACAGCTAAGGCTCAAATCGTCTATTCAAATGCCGAATCTCAAATTTCCTGCCTCACAGCCTCTAGGGCAATCCAGTCATCGCCGGGCATATATGGACTTCCGGTAAAATCGTTCCACACCCGGTTTACTTTGAAGTTTGCTGACTGAAGCACCTGTTTAACGGCGTTAAGAGAATAATCATGAAACCAGTTTCTATAAACGCAAAGGCTATTGTCGTCCATAACGGCATACTGGTCCAGCCACACCTCTTGTTCCGGATAATCAAAGCCCTTTTGAAGAACACAATGCCTCCCCTGGCGCCAAAAGCCGCCTTGACTCATATACCATTCCTCTTTAAGTCCGCTTTTCAGTCTCAAATCCCTTGTTGAAACGTCAAAAAGGAAAACACCGTCTTTTTTTAAAGCTTGATGGATTAATTGAAGCAAAGCATCACGTTTCTCGTCGGAAAAAGTACAAAGCTCACCGTAGATTTGAAGGACACCGTCAAACTCATTAAGATATGTCATGTCCAAAAAGTTCATGCAGCGGTATTCTATGGACAAACCCGCAGCCAAAGCTTCTTTCCGGGCATGGTCCAGGGAGCGGCTTGAAAGGTCCAGTCCAATCACGTGAATACCGGCCATGGCAAGCTTTTTTGCGTACAGTCCCGGACCACAGCCCAGGTCAAGTATTTTCATGCCGGGCTTCAACACCTGCGATTGCAGGAAATGGTTAATGGTTTTATCTATGGTTTCATATGTTCGGCTTGCTGCATCATGACGGGGGTCAAGATGAGCAGCCAGCATGCTTGCTGAAATATGCTCATCATCCCAGAACTTAAGCCGCTCCGGATTTAACTCTTGAAATCCAGGTATGGCAACAGACCACCCGGGTTCATAGAGCAGAGGTTTGTTATTAATTTTAAATAGATAATCCAAAAGACCTTGCATACTATTACTCCATATCTTCCAGCGCTTCTTTTTAATGTTCCAGCTAATTATATATTAGAATACTTGCGCATCAGGATACTGTTAACCCCTCTCAGGACTCTTTTTTCTTAATTCCCACCAGGTTTCTGTCGAACAGGGTCGAAAGCCAATGTTATAGTAAAACTGCTGAGATGACCCTACATAAGCCTTTTTAGCGCCTCTCAAACCGCAGCGTTTAACTCCTTCCAGAACAGCCGCCCTTCCAAGGCCCATTAACCGGTACTCCGGGTCCGTAGCCACAGGCTCAACCAGCGCATAATCCGTATCTGGAAGATACCACATTCCGCAGTAAGCTACAAATTCTCCATCAGGGGCTGCTACAGCTATTTTAATGTTAAGATCCACATGAGGGCCCGATAACTCCAGGCGTCTGTAATTAAGGTCTTCTTCTGTTTCCGGTGCTTCTCCTTTATGATTAAAACCTCTCCATAACACTTTATTATATCTTTTTAAATCCATTTCCTCTGCGAGACTTACTATACGGAATCCCTCAGGGAGTGTATAAGATGGAAATGGTTCTGAAAGCGGAATAACCGCATTGCATTCCCGCTCCTGACTAGGTATAAAACCATATTGTGCGGCGATATCCTGAAAATTACTGTCTGAATCCCTAATTAGAATTCGTACTTTACCGTCCTTGCTGAGATTATCCTTCGCATAAACAAGCATCTCTTCTTTTATACGAGCATACTCGGGTTTAACGGCGAACCATACATCACCAAGCGTTTGCTCATAGGTTGTAAGCGCTACCACTTCACCTTTGTCTTCCCAAATTCCGATTCTGTTCAAATAAGCCGTATCAAGATAGCGCAGGGAAAACATCCATTCCCAGCGGCCCCACAAAAAGCCCTCATTAATGACTTGAGGTTTATTGAGCTTTATAAAAAAATCATGCACCTTCAAAAAATCCGGTGTAAACCCGGGTTGTGCGTTATAGGCTTTAAATGACACTGGCATCTTTTTGACCTCCTCTTTACCTTTACTCTCTTTCTCGCAATTTCAATTATATGAAAAGTGGGTATGGATGTATATGCCAAGAATCCTTATAAAAAAAATCCCCCTGCCCGGTACTGCTTAAAGCGGTCCCCTGCAGAGGGAATGGAGTTTTCACATTAACTAAAAAGCCATTCTAAGACGCCAATAGTCATCCTCGGAAATGTATATCCGAACGGTATGTTCCTTTAGGGTTCCATTGCTGTAGGTCACCCGGAAAAGAAAATCCAGGGGACGTTTCTTCCAGCGTGGCATGCTCTCCTCCCACCAGCCTTTGTCAAATTGGGTTGCAGAGGTTTTATTAAGTAGGGTACTAAAGCTTTCTCCTGCGATACTTACACGTACCTGCTGAGCCGTCACACCGCTGGATGGGTTGATTACCGTAGTGTCGGCATGAAGCACGAACATTTCACCGTCAAAGAAAACATCAGGCCCGTGTTCTTCCCTACCGGAAGCTCTGGCCGCCGCATTGTATTTCTGGCGGTTTTGCTCCCATAGCTCAGTATGGGTAACATAGCCTGTAATCCCCAAGGGGTACACTTCAAAGGTGTAGGAATCGGTGTCCTGGGCATCGTAGGGATCGGTTACAGTTATTTCAATGGTTCCAGTGCCGATTGGTATATTATTTATTAAGGCTGCGCTTTGTGGTGCATACACACCGCTAATGGGAGAAATGGTACTGGTAAAATTCCAAGTGTTTGTTCCTTTAGTGACCTTTATAACACAACTTAATGTATCCA
>JAFADM010000495.1 GCA_023424865.1 Bacillota bacterium
TTGTTCATTGACTAAAATAGTTCACGGGCCTATTTTAGCCGATCATCAATGTACTTTCAATAAACATTTGTTATCGTATCATTGATAGTTTATTTTGTAAACTCCGTTTTTATTCTCAATGACCCTACCCCGCATCACAGCCTGTTAACAGGCCGATTCCGCTTTTTTCCAAGTTGGGTTAGTACTGCCTCCACCGTTACCCGGTCCTTCTGTTTTTCATTTTCCGGAAGTTGATCATAGGGAATTAACAGTGGAGAAATTTTCAATGTGTCATTGCGGACTGAACCGTAGGTCCAACCGTTTTCTTTCATATTTTTCACCCAGGCTTCATGAACGGCACATGCCAGCTCTTCTCGGCCATGGTTGACGGCAGAAACCCCGCCATTTGACCGTGACGGGAAAAGATCCCCAGGGGTAGCATTTAAACCTGCGTTCAGAATATAGGGTATGCATTGAACAAACATTTCATCATAAAACTGAAAGCGCTTGCTATTAAAGTTCTCTTTCTCCCCAGCGTCGGAAACAATGCGGGCGACTTCTGCCAGGTTGTCCCAGTCGGTAAGGCATCCGTGCCGCTTGGAATCCGGAAATTTATGCCTTCGTCCCACACTTCTTCCCTCATTGCGTTCTTCAAGCTCTTTTAAAGAGATACCCTGCCAGCCGTGGGCATAATGAAAAGCATTCCATCTTAAATGTTCGGCGTGATACATTCTTTCCTTGTAAGGAAAAAGTGCCTGCTGCCATTTATCCGGGCTGAAAGCCTGAGAGAGGACCGTGCCTGCTTCCATATCCAGAACAGCCAGCTTGGCCTCCAAAGAGCCTGCGCAGGAAAGATTGGATTTTTGCACAAACAAGGAAAGCTCGTTAAAGCTGCGCCGTTTCTGGGCATAATCCGCTGCTGCAGCATCGGACGTATCGCCGATGATTTCCCTGTACCGTGCAATCATCTCATCCTTCTTTGACACATCATCTTGAAACTCACTGTGAATGAGTGTATGAAGAGCATTAAAATAGACAGCACGCCGATATATTTCTTCATCCACCAGGTTTTCTTCCCTGTAAATATCCTTGTAGTTTCCAAACTGCAAAACACCTGTGGGTATACTCATACGCGTGTCATGAGGATCTCTTACATGAGCAAGAATGAAAGGACGTGGAAGCTCCAGCTTGTCATAAAGCTCCGACAGCTCCATCCCTGTCAGTATGTTGCGGTAATCGTCCCCCAGAGTAATGATAATATACCGGAAGTCTGCCAATTGCTCTTTAATGGCTTCCAGGTAATCCCCACCGGTAGCATCGGCCTCAATAAAGGAAATGCCGTACTCCGGAATAAGTGCCGGGTAACGCATGGCAACAAGGCTTTTAACCTGAGAGGCCTCCTTGTCCACCACAACGGCGTGAAAATCGTTTTCCTTATAATCAATGGACTTGATAAAGGGACTTTGTATAATAAATTCCCTGAGCACTTCAAGCCCCACATTGCCAAGCCCCAGAATCAGCAGACCTAAAGGCTGGGTAGCCAGGCCCTTTTCCAGGCGTATGGTTCTGTAAATCGGATACTGCCTTAAAAGATTCTTGGCGGCAAGCTCCCCTTCTCCAAAAAGTGTGACATCAATTTTATCCTGTCCCTCACACTTTCGAAGCCGCTCAATTTCGTCCAGGTACAAGGGGTTGCCTGCTTGCATGAAAAGCCTGATGGAGGGTCCCTTTTCCACTTTTAAAAAGGGATTGCGGCTTAAATAAGCCATTATTTTGGAGGTGAAAGTAAAGTTAGCCTGTTCATTGTTATTAAAGGCATAAATTCGTAATTGACGGGTTTCCTTTTGTAATCTTGAAAGGAAATCCCAATTCCCCCATTGTTTGCTTTTCTTTGAAAGACCAAAGGCGTAAATGGCGGAAGAGACCAGCTCACCTTCCTCTATAATAGGCTTTTCATACAGCATGGCACCCATTTGTGTAATACGCTTTCGATGGCTTTCTGAAACCGATTCCTCAATAAAAATGACGGCAGGCGATGACTTAGGGCGCTGCTCCATTTGCTTTAGGAGGTTTTCGGCAAAATAAAGGGACTTTTCCGTGACACTGTAGAGAATGTACATGGATTCTCTGGATTTGAAAAAGAGTCTGAGGCGTTGAATCATCATATCGCCAAAGGTGGAAAGGAGCAATGCGCAGGATGTGAATACCGCCATGGCATGGGCAAGCCAGAAAAGAATAATGTACAAGGAAACATAAAGCGGGGTTGCCTCTGAAAACAAAGGCATGGAAAGAAGAGGACCTTCAAGCCTTGCCAGCGACGGATGCAGGCTTACCACATTTCCAAAATCATCCTCACCAAGAAACATTCGGGCCACACTGAAAAGAGTACGAGCAATAGCCTGGGGCGCCGAAAGGAGAAGCTGGGGAAAGGACGCTCTGGGCATATACCCCAGCATATACAGAAAAGCCCCCAGACCGGCTGTATAAAGGGCCATTTGGTTTAATATCCCGTGATCTTTCCTACGGTTTATCACCAGCCTCAATAAAAGCAGAATAAAGGAAAAGCCGGCAATAATCAATAAACCGGCCGGCAAAAACACACTTATGAGCTCTCCCAGGTTAAAGGACAATTCCATGCATCTGTTCTCCTAAAGAGTGTCTGTTTCTTCAAGGTGTCGTTTGTGATGAGGTATGGCTGGATGTTAACTTAAGTCAGGCCTTTTGCTTTATTGACATCCATTCGGTGCGGGATTCCCGCTCAAGCTCAAATCCACTTTTACCTTCCCTGGGCCCGCGAAGCTTTTCGTAGTTTCCAACAGCAGCGGAGGTATTGGTTTGCATATCATTGAAGGCCTCAGAATCCTTATTGGACCTTTCAGGCTTCCCGTTAAGGGCTTCCGAACCCTTTCCAGACCTGTCTTCATGCTTTCCGTTCTGTACATTGCTTTCTGCTGAAGTAACGGCCATACGGGACAAGCTAAGCCTTTTTATTCTTGTTTTATATATATCCAAAACGTTGGCCTTTAATCCGTCAAATTCCAGAGTCTCACCTTTTCGGGGAAAACGGCCCAAAAAACCGGAAACATAACCTCCAATGGTTTCATAATGCTCGGATTCCAAATCCGTACCGAGAATATCATTGATTTGTCCAAGCTTCGTAAGTCCGTCAACGATGTATTCCCCTCCCCCGATACTCTGAATGTCGTAGGTGTCGTCATCATATTCGTCGCCTATATCACCGAAGATTTCTTCAACGAGATCCTGCATGGTTACAATACCGGCAGTACCTCCATATTCGTCTACAACAACGGCTATTTGAGATCTTTTTTTGCGCATTTCCTCAAACAGCTCGGCAATTCTTTTTGTTTCATAGGTATAATAGGCTTTCCGTACGTTTTTTTCAATATCAAAATGTTCTTTTTTCTTATCAAAAAAGAACATATCCTTTACATGAAGGATGCCTATAATATTATCCACTGTATTTTGATAGACAGGCATACGGGAGTACTGTTCCTGTTTAAACAGCTCCAGAATGTCGTCATAAGTTGCTTTCACGTCTACTGCGGCAATATCTGTCCGAGGAACCATAACGTCTTTCACATGGGAATCCCCGAATTGAAAAACGTTTAAAAGCATGTTTTTCTCTTCTACCTCGAAAACACCTTCCTCATGCCCCACATCCACCATGTTTTTCACTTCATCCTCTGTGATAAAGGTCTGCTTGACACCCGACTTTCCGCCAAGCATACGAATGAAGGGGCTTGCAATAAGAGCTGCTATACGGTACAGCGGACCAAGTATTTTGCTTAGCGCCTCAACCCATGGCGCATTCCGTATGGCTGTTCCGGTTAAATTTGAGGCAGCGAGAAATTTAGGCGTTATTTCGCCAAAAACAAGAATGAAGAGGAGCATAATTCCAAATGCCGTTCCAACCCCCCAATTTTCCAGGTATTGAGTGGCAATGGAGGCAGAAATAACGGAAGCGCCGATTTTCGCCGCATTCTTGGCTATGAGCAGCGTACCTGCCAAAATTTCGGGATCGTTGGTCAAACGATCAAGACGAGGGGCTCCCTTTGTCTTTTCTTCAAGAAGCCGTCTGATTTTTGTTTTGCTCAATGACATTAAAGCTGTTTCTGAGGACGAGAAAAATGCGGAACATCCTAAAAGAATTACCAAAAAAATTATTTGCCCTATCGTGCCGGATTCCAAAATAACACACTCCTTAATCGCAGGGATGCTTCTTCATCCTCTGCCTGGCGGTTCGACCGCCTTCCGGCGATTTCTAAATAAATAAAAAAATCGCCAACAAAAAGACCTATTCAATCCTATGAGATAGTTACGGTCTTCTGTAATAAGCGACTTCCATTTTGGCATGATGTATTTGGTTCATGTCATTAAAACATATGTTCGTACCGGATATATCGAGCTTAAGCTGCCATGGCAGCTTGGGTCTTCGTATATCACCAGGGTTATCTTCCATTCTAGTTCTCACCTCCTGAAAACCAAAAATTTTTGTTTAATGAAGTAAAATACATTAGGTTTGTATAATATATGCATTTCTTTTTCGAGTATTTATATCAATTTACTATATTGACTTAATTTTTGTCAAGTTAAAATGGTGCTTTGCCGTGAAAAAGCCAAGGGGTTTGCATACTTAGGCACACAAAGCCCCCTGGCAGGGCACATGATAGCTTACCTTAGCTCCGGTGCCGCGTAAATGGGCACGGTGAGCGGATTTAAGTCCTTGACAAGAACGATAAAGATGCCTTCGGAATTAACATAGCTCAGCTTGATACTGTTATGCATGACAATATCCGTTTTGCTTCGGGTCCTTTCAATACCGCCTTTTAAGGGATCTCTGTTTAAGTCCAGCAGAATATCAAACTTTACGTCAATAACGTTAATATCCTTGAATACTCCAGGTGAAGCGATTTCTTTCATTTCAAGCCGGTGATTCAGCTGGTTTCCCGTATCCGGCTTGTTTTTAAACTCTTCTGATAAAGTTACGCTTACACCCTCCTGGGTGCCGGTCAGGCGAAAGTAATCGTTCTTCCCGTTTTCCGTCGCAACATCAAATTTTTGGGGAATAATTTTATTGCTGTTTACACCGTTGTTCAATATAAGCTCAAGCTTGACTTCACTCTTACCTGCTACATTTTGAAGCTTGATGCTAAAGGGGCATATGATTTTATCACCGTAGAAAATGACCGTATTCATGGCCCCGCCCCGGTTTCCCATATAGGCTTCGGCGTTGGCGGAAATATCGGTACCTATGACATCCACTCCCTCGTAATTACCCAGAGTGATGAGGAAGTTGTTGGATTGGCCGCCAACATTGCCTTTGTTGTCCGTACCCGTAAGATAGCCCATAATGTCAAGCCGGTCCGTAGTGAAGCGAATAACTCTTTCCGTGGCTGTTTGGCTCACAATGGTGTATTCCTTGAGTATCCCGTCGATATACAGGTTGTAAAGTACAATAGCCGGATTGTCTATAAGGGAATGCTTTACCTCCACGACATACCTGTTATCCGCTTCCTTAGTGACATTAACCTCCCGAATATCAATTTTAGAATACGGAAGAATATTGTCCACAACGTAACGGACTTCGTCGGTAAACAGGGTTTCACCATAGGCATTTTTAACCCCTGCCCTTGCATAAATGACAGCGTTTTCCGTAAGGGTAAGATCCCCCGTATAATCCAGCCAGGGGCCGTTCTCACCTATTCGATACTGCTTTATAAGAATCGTACTGCCATCATAATTTATTCCAACCGTAACTGGGCTGAAGGTCTGGGTTGCAGGCGATGCAGCAAAGCCGATACCGATATCGTGGAGTAAAATCTCAAGGCTGTTGTTCAGGAAAACCGGTGAACCGGCTTCATAGCTTTCATCTCCGCTTTTTCCATTTACCCGTATTTCCTCAATGGCGATATTCTTGTTTACAGCAATACCGCTTCCAACACTAAAATCCTGATAGAGGGTGTAGGTGCCTTTAGGGAGGCTGCCATTATAGATAAGGCTGTTTCCGTTTAAGGTGAGAGGGTATTCTTTTCCGTCAGCGGCGACAAGTGTAGCGGTGCCTGAATAGCCAAGACCGCCGCTTACTCCTGAAAGCAGGAATTCAATTCCCTTAATATCATCGTATAACTCAAAGGAAATCTGGCCGTGGATGAGCTTATCTTCCTCACGGAGAGTACCATTGAGCTTTATAATATCCACTTTGGTCCGGTTTTGACTATTCGTAAAGCTCACATTTCCAATGCTGGGTGAAGGCGTGGGCGTTGGAGTGGGTTCCTGGCCAGGCGTCAGTCCAATAAAATCTAAAAATTCAAGATCCAGGGAGTCGTCAAAATCTATAACACCTGATCCGCTCATATCAATACGTTTTGCCACCACGGCACCCCGGATCCGACCGCTGCCGGTGACATTAAGCCGTGCGTTTGGCGCGTAAACAACCCTTACATTGGCCTGAGCCGCACCGGATACCTCCACATTTGTTCCGTCGGTTACCATATGGCCCGTAATACCGCCGGAATTGGTAATGGTGAGGTTGGCGGTTTTTGCAAACAGAGAGCCTACAACACGGGTATTGTTATCAATGTTAAGATTCGAACCCATAAAGAAGATATAGAGGTCGTTGTAATGCCCGTTTTCATTGAAACGGCTGCTTCCTCCGATATTAAACCGGTCCTCAACATAGAGGATAAGCCTTCCGTTTTCACCCTTGTTCTTAAACACAATATGTCCTTGGCTGATATCAAAGTTCTTTACACGGAGAATTCTTGTGCCGTTATTTAAATCAATAACCAGACGGCGGTTTGACGTCACTTCAATAAGGTTATATTGTCCGTCCTGATTGATTTCGTAATACTCTCCTGATACCCAGGGGGTGTGAAAATCCGGTCTTTGAGGCAAATCAGACGGAAAGGACGGGAAATCCGGCATCGTATAGCTTCTGGCCTCACTGAGATTGCCGATGGTCCCCTTTATGACATTTTGGGTATTAGGATTTTCGGTTTTAACAACAAAGGGCGAATCCACTCCGGGCCCTACTGAAACACCACCGTTGATTGTGGATGACCACTTTAAATAAACAGCTCCGGACTGGATGGAATTGGTTCCCACGCTTCCGTTTATAACTGCGCTGCCTTCCATGTAAAGCCCTTCCAAGGTGAAAACCCTGTCAAATAGCTTGACTGATTCTGCCCCTGCCTTGTCCGGCAGGCCAAGACCGGCAATGAGCGCCACAAATAAAGAGGACATGGCGACATAAAAGAGAGATCGGATCATTCGTTTTTTCATAATTGCACCTCCCGGATTAATGAACCTGCAGGATTCGGATAAAGTCCTTTCCAACCCCGTTGGAATCAATGAATTCATACCCTGTTATGTAAAATTTTTCATCAACCAACTGCATAAAATTAAGGCTGCTTTCATCTTGCCGATGTTTTTTTAATTCATTGTCAAATATAAGCTGAAAGGAAGCATTATAATCGGTAAGTGTTGTGAAGTAATTTAAGGCCTCCCGGGGCAAGTCCGTCAGAACATCCTTAGTTGCTACGGCTATTTCGAGGCCGCGATCACTGTTTTCCAATAAGATTCGGGTATCCCCTTCTCTCAGTGCAAGCTCTTTTTCACCTATTTCCAGGGAATCAAAATCAATAAACATCTTCAGGTTATTGAGAAGATCTAGCCCCTTTTGGCCGAAGCTTTTTTCAAAGGCGACAAGGAACTCCTCACCTGAAACAAGGTTTTCCTTTATCTTAACGGGCATACGCCCCAGAGCCTCATCGGAGAGCTTTGCAGCAAGCCCGTTATTGACAGCCAGATTATAAACCATGACAATGGCCTCCTGCCGTCCTGCGTTTGCCAGGGGGCTGATGGTGGAAGGAGCCGTACCGTGAAGAATGCCCTTTTCATAGCAGTAGTTTATTGAAGAAAGCGCCCAGGACGAAATTCGATTTAAGTCCTTAAAAGCATAGCTGTTCTTTGGAGTGACGCTCTGAGCAGGATGAACGGCATTGACAAGATTTTGTATAAGCACGGCTATCTCCTGTCTTGTAATGAGGTCGTCCGGCCCGAAATTCCCATTGGGATAGCCTTGTACGATTCCTGCATCATAAGCCTTGGCTATCTGACTTTCATAGGGATGTCCCTCAATATCCAAAAAGGTGTGGCTGCCTTCAGGTGCCTTTAGCCCTGCCTTCTCAAGATAAGCCAGAGCCAGAGCCGTGAACTCACCCCGGGTAATCGGATCCGTATACCTGGAAGCTAGAAAAGACGGCAAAATGCCTGCGTACCTTGCCTCCTTGACACTATTCACCGCCCATGACGACGGCCCGTTATCCACCGCTAAAAGCTTTACAGGGGCAAGAAGCAGCGCCCAAGCCATGAATACAAGGATAACCTTTTGCAAAGTTTTTCTTCTCATTTCCTATAACCTCCAACCCGTTTACTTAATTTCTTTCCAATTTTTCATTATGACATTGCGCGTAGCCTGAGTTGTCAATACCATATCCCCCGGATCCGTTGTCTCCGTCAAGCCTTTGGAGAAAAAGGCATAGCCGTTGGGATCCAGGGCCAACGCTTCCTTTACTGCATTCTCATCATAGGTAATTGTTTTTTCTCCGCCGCCCCAAAAAACGATTTTTCCCTTGGCTATGATGGAGCCGGTAAAAGTAAAAGGGCTTCCGGCATAAATGTAAATATCTCCGTCTGAATAAATAAGCCCCTTATAACTGGTGCCTGAAAGGTCCAGGGTGAGATTCTCACTGCCATCCTTTGTGTTCAGCATTCTTAAAAGGACATTGGAACGCTGTTTGTCAATATTAAGTGCAACCTCGTTTTGGCGCGTTAAAAGAGGGAACTCGCTTCCCGATTTTAATGCGCCGGTCCGGCTTCTCCCGGTTATATAGGAAGCATTAATGTACTGGCTTTTCCAGGCGGCGTTATTAAAATGAAAGCCTTCACTGTCATAGGTATGAAACTGCTTTATTCCGGCAGCGGTATAGTCCGGATTCTCTGCCTCAACAAAATTAGGCATATATACTGAGCCATTAACAGGGAGTGCGCCCAGGGCATAGCCCTCTACCCTTTTCCCGGCTCCTCCTACCATTATGTAGCCGGATGCGTCGGCTCCTCCTTTTTGAATTAGAGAAGCAAAAGTTACCGCGTCGGAGGCCTGTGCCCGGACATAGTCCATAAAGCGCAGAATACGCAGGTTGGCAGCATCGTTGGGGCCGCCTGCGCCTACCACTCCGGAGTACATGGGATAGGATGGGTCTTCCGCAGCCGGAACGGCTCCGGTTCTGTATTTCCACAGGGCATCCAAGGTCTCTTCCGAAGTTAGCGGATAGGTGTAGGCGTAAAAATTCTTTCCTATTGAAAGGCTCTCCCCCGTTTGGTAGGGGGCATAACGCAGATTGGGATTGGAGGTGTCTCCCGTATCCTTGTAAAGGGATTCCACATAGGCAAGCCCGCCGATGTAAAGTCGTCCGTCGATACGTATTTTAGAGGTATAGGACGGATCATTGTAAAGGATACTGGAGCTTTGATTATAAGCAAGCCGGTTTAAATCTCCGGTGCTGAAGCCATAAAGGGTTCCGCCTATGGTTATGGTATCCTGTATTCCATTTACCTCCAGGTCGTCTGAAAGCTTGGCATTTCCATTAATGCTGACCGTGCTTCCAAAGCTGCTCCATTCGGTTTGAACAGACTGGGCAAAGACATCCGTACCTGCCGTATTATTAATTAAAATGGAGGAGCTGGAGTTAAAGGTATGTATGTAGCCATTGGTGAATGCATTTCCAAGAATGGCTATTTTTCCGGATGATCGCGGGACAGAGCTGCTGACAGACAGTACCGAATCAATTCCGAAAAGATTATCCAGGCCTGCTACGATTCCCCCATATTCGTCTCCGGGGCTGTTGTCCTTGGCAGGCACCGTTCCCAGGGCATAAACCGCCATGTGAGAGTTATCCCCTGCGCTTAGGGTTACCTGTCCTTCTACAGCCACCAGATCCTTTTCGGTGGTTAACGCCCGCTGCCATATAGGGTTGGTATCCTTCTTTACAACGCTTTCAATGACGATTTGATCCGGCGAATTCAAAAACTCAAACTCAGCTTCAATTTTTTTATAGACCGGCGGATCGCCTGCGTTTCGGGATACCTTAACAGAAAGAGTCAGCGAATCCGGCGGATCCAGAAAGTCAAAATAATTATCCTCATAGCCCAATGTGCCCTTTTCCCTTATCCCAAGAGTATTAAGCTTATACCTTAGTTTTTCCGGCAGGGTTCCGTCATCATTGATTATGTACTCTTTGTAGGCCTGTTGGTATTCTGCAAGAACTTTTTCTTCTAAAAGATGGTGATTGACATAGCTCTCTCCTGTCAGCTCATCGATTTCCCTGCATTCGTCCGCGTAATCCTCAAGGTGTCTCTCCACATAGTCCTTTGCCCATAGCTGAGCACTTATGGAGACATTTTCAAGCTCATATAAAACTTTTTCCATGACGCCGTCGGAATTATAAAAGGCACTGTTGGTTTTAAGATAGGACATGCTTTGCATATAGTTGGCTGTTGTCGCTGCCAGAAGCACACTGCCCAGAATACTTAGAACAGCAATAATGAGCAGCACCATAATAAAGGTGGAGCCTCTTTCTTCCTTTGCCATTCTTCTGTTTAAAACCGTTATTGTCTTGGACATGTGTTCCTGTAAACCCTCCAATGCTAATCTTCGGCTTCTGTTTCAAGGTATTGCGCTTTATAGGAGGCAATGCTTGCCAGAGTTTTTCCGTTATAATGAACAGTGATGTCGATACCGTAATAAGCCATGGTTTTCCCTGAATTTGAGGCTGCGGAGGAGGCCAGGTTACGAATAAGAGCCACTTGCCCGCCCAAAACCGTTAAATCCAGAATCTGGTTGGCCTGATCCTTCAGAAAAATCTTTACTTCAGAACCGGAATAATTGGATAGGGTTACCCCTACCTTTTGGCCCTCCAAGGCAGAAGAAGCCGTAAAAACCAATCCCCATTCGTCGTCCATGACGTACTTTCCATCAGCCCGCACACTGTTTTTTATCTCATCTACGCTGCCGTCCCCCCGAAAGACATATTCATAGGATGCAGCATCATTTATTTCTATAATCTGACCTGGGATACTGCCAGGTTCTTCTCTTTCCTCACTCCCGCTGACAGGTGTGCCAATATGCCACTGAATAGTATACTCGCCTCTTTCCATTTGCCCTGAGCCTGGGTTTAAGTTGGTATTTTTCAGTTCCTCCATTTTTTGGTTAGCATATTCATAGGCCTCAAGCCGCTTTTCAGACTCCCGATTGTTATTTATGGATACAATGAACATATTGGCAAAGGGAATAGCAATAATACCCAGGATCGCTACTGATACGATAACCTCGATAAGGCTTAACCCCTTATTGGATGAACCCATTGCCATAAGCCTTTTCATTGCTTTGCCCGACACCTCCCCAATGCTCTGCTCCTTATTCACGAAGTCTCACAGCACCTTCCCCCTCAAACTGAATATTGGCCCGGGTGCCGCTTTTTTCCTTATTGATTTCAACAATGACCTTTTTATCCGTATTGTTAATAATCCTTATATTGGCACCGGCTTTGTCATCGGCAGCGGTAATATCCGTCGATACGGCCATAATGACAATTTCATTGTTTCTGACGGGAACGAAGGTCTTGGGCTGTGTTCCGCTTGCGGGATACTGCCCAAGCTCGGTCTTGTAAGTAAAAGAATAACGGCCGTCGGAATAATTAAGCTCAATTGTTAGGTCTGTTAAACGGTTGCCGTCGTTGTATACTTCTGAACCAAGAGTGTCAGATTTTCCCAGTATGACAGAAGGGACATCACTGAAAACGGGATTGAGCACCAGATAAAAATCGTACAAACCGGTTTCAACATTGCTTCCGCTGCCTCCTTGCCCGCTTTCACCTCCGGAAACCCCGCTGCTGCCCGTACCTGCTGTGCTTTGTGCACCCGTATAACCATTATATTGGGAAAAGGGATTAGGTTTACCGAAAGCTGAGGACTGTTCCCAGACAGTAAGACTGCGCTGTCTGTCCATGATCCCATAAAAGGACAGGCTCATGCCGCCGCTCACCTTCTCCTGATTTCCGTTAATGGTTATATTGCTTGCCACCACCTTGTATTGGTATTGATTTACTGCATACAGGAAGTTCATAAGGTGGGCGTAGGTGCCTTCAAAAGTGATTTTAACCTCCATTTTAATTCCTGTACCGTCAGGTATGGCGGAAGGGGCAAGAATTTCCTCTGCCTCCACGGCTTCCTCCACTTCGCCTATTTCGTTGAGTATGTTTTCAAGACGATTGTCGGACGCAGCCTTGAGCTGTTCCAAAAGCTCGGTCATCTCACCGTTTGCATCACTGACAGAATAGGCTGAGACTGAATCGGATTCCGCATTCACAGCAACAACCCTTGAAAAGGATGGGTTAATGATTTGAAGTCCTGTTTGGAGGCTGAGTTCTCTAAGGGACAGAATAACCCGTTCCTGTTCAATGAAGGGCGGAAGGCTATTCTCTATTTCTTTGCTCTGGTAATTGGCCACCTTTATTTCAGACAGCAGCTTTTCCTTGTTGCTCGCCTTAATCTGAAGCAGAGAGTATTTCTGCTTAAGCTCCCATACCTCCTGATTCAGTGTTTTTATATTCCGGTTGATGGGCAAGAAAATATAATAATAGCCAACAACTACTACAACCAGCAAAAGTACGACGACTAAAAGCTTTTTATCTCTCTGCGACAACTTCATGTTCCTATTCCTTTCCCTCTTTGTTAGCGGGCTTTTATAGTACAATCCAGGCTGAAGTCAATTCCCTCTGTGCTTTGAATTCCTGTATCCAGCGAAGGCAGGAATACATCGTCGAACAAACCGGTAAGCTTAAGGCTTCTTATGAAGTCGGCCAGTATAAGATTGCTTTTGGCATTGCCTCCAAGGGTTAAGCCTGTTTCCGTAACGGTTACAGATGTGAGAAAGGCCTCCTTGGGAATGACCTCCTCAATGGTTTCCAGCATTTCAATCGTTACCTTTTCATTATCAGTTACCTGGCCCAGAAAGCTTTTATAAAGGGTAAGCTTCTGATTTTCCAAAGTGAGAAGCCGCTCATAGCTCTCAATATCCTTTATGCTTTCAATTCCTGCCTCATAAGCTGCTTTTTGGGATTCCAACCGCTTTACCTGGTTGTAAGGAATTAAAAGAAGGGACAGGGCACTTACGACAAAGAGAATGGCCAGCAAAAAAATCATATTGGCTTTCTGCCTGCTTTTCTGAACCTTGATAATTTCATAGGGAATAAAATTAAAATCCTTGCTTATCACCTGTTACCATCCTCTATTTTTCAAGCAATGCCCCGAGGCAAACGCTGAAGTATTTATAATCTATTCCTGCCTTATTTTCTCTGTTTTTATACTGAATGCTCTGGGGCATTTTCAGCTTAATAACAGGAATACTAAAGGCATTGCTAAGATAATTATCCAAGCCGGATATCTCCGAGGAGCCTCCGGTGAGACATATGGTATCAATTTTGTTCCCTGTGCCTCTTGAATTATAGAATTCAAAATATTTGGACATATCGTCAATTAAAATCAAGGCAACCGATTTTATGGAATTGCTTATTTGGACATCCTCCTTACCGGCACTGTCCTCATCGGCTGAATCAATGATTTTGGAGAGGCTCTTTTTTTTGCGCTCCGCCTCGTCATATAGGATATTGAGCCTGTCTGCAATGCTGTTGGTCATGCTGCTTCCTCCGTAAAAAATAATACGGCTGAATTGGAGAATACCCTTTGACAGGATGGTAACGGTAGTGGTCCGGCTTCCCATATCAACAACGGCTATGGTATCCAAAGCCTTAGTGTTTTGTCCTTTTTTTGATGTAAAGTACTCTTTATTTACGAGCTTATTGATGCTGTTGCCTGCATAATCGATTTTAACCAGATTCAACCCGCATAGATTGGCAAGCTCCAGGTATTTTTCAATCATTTGTGACGGAATAGCTACTACCAATACCTTGTACTGGCTTTTACCATTGCCGGTAATTTCCTCTATAACCTTAAAGTCCACTGCGTAATTATCAAGGCTTACAGGAAAGTACTGATCCGACTCCATTTCAATAATGTTGCGGATCTCTTTTTCCTTAACCTTGGGCATGATTACCTCACGGCTGATAATGGCGGTTCCGTTGATACTGAGTACGGCGTCCTTTGTTTTTATCCCGTGCTTTGCCAGTTGCTCCTTTATAACGGCAGCAAGCAGCTCCGGTGCAAGTATCTTTCCATCCTCTATGGCGTTTTCAGGGGTTTCAAAAACAAGTGCTTCAGTGATACGCTGACTTGCGCCAAAAACGCTGCCAACAGCCAGCTTTATATTATGAAAGCCAATGTCAAGTGAAAGAAATTCCCTCATTAATTCATTAAACCCCGTTAATTCCTTATTTTATGCGAATTGGTTATATCTAATATGTAATCGGTATTGTTTTCGCCTCTAAGCTTCATTTCAACTTTAACAAGGCTTCCGTCTGCTATACTTAACGAGAAAGTCTCAACCTTTCTCACTAGGGAACCCTGGACGATGGTATTGACGGTTTTTTTAATTTGGCTGCCATCCTTATAGAAGGCGTATGTATCGGATCCTATTATCATCTGGAGATATTCGATACCCTCATCATTAATTATGCTAATGCTGTCCTGCTCGGCGCTTCTCAGGCTCGTCATGATTTCATCCATGGCTTGTCTGGCCTCGGATTGCATGTCGAGCTTCTCATTCTCCGAATG
>JAFADM010000515.1 GCA_023424865.1 Bacillota bacterium
CCGAAATGGTCAGCACGCCGGCGCCGGAATACAAGCCGGTCAAGAATAACCTGCCGGAAAATCCCTCCGGTTCTGAGGATGCACTTTCCTTGTGGGCCAGTGACCGTATCATCCACACCAGGCATTCTCAAACAGTGGGATCTCGGGGCCCCGTATTAAAGCAAGACAGCCTTTTGCACGAAACACTGGAAACCTTCATTCATACCAAAATTCTTGAGAGGCCCGTTCATGTAAAAGGCTTCGGTGCCTTTGGCACTTTTGAGACAACACACGCTATGGGGAAATACACCAAGCTTTCCTTTCTCCAAACTCCAGGACAGCAGGTATCCGTTATGGTGCGGTTCTCTCTGGCGTCCAGCAATAAGGGAACACCCGATACCTCCCGAAATGTCCGGGGCTTTTCAACAAAGTTTTACACCCGCCAGGGAGTCTTTGATCTTCTATGCAACCATCTGCCGGTGCTTTTGGTGAGAGACGGTGTACGCTTCCCGGAGGCCTTTACCTCGCTGGAGCCTTCACCTGTAAACAATCTCATAGATCCGGAGCGGTTTTGGAAATTTGCGGCCCGGGCACCGGAGGCAACCCATTTTGTTACCTGGCTCTATTCGGATGCAGGAACCATAAAAAGCCTGCGTCATATTCGCGGATTCAGTGTAAACACCTTTGTCTGGAGAAATGAAAACGGGGTCCGCCGTTATGTCAAGTACCACTGGATACCCCTTCAAGGGGAAGAAACCATTGATCGGCAGGAAGCGGCCAGGCTTGCCGCAGCGAACCCCAATATAGCCGGGCAGGATTTGTACGACGCTATTGCAGCAGGAAACGCCCCTGGCTATGAACTAAGAGTGCAGCTGATGGACCCCGGGGACGAGGCAAGCCTGCCTTATGACCCACTGGACTGCACCAAGGTTTGGGATGAACAGCGCTACCCCTTGCTTCCGGTAGGACGCATGGTGCTTAACCGCAATCCGGAAAACTATATGGAGCAGGTTGAAAAAGTTGCTTTCTCCCCCAGCAATTTGCTTGAAGGTGCCGAGCTTTCGGATGATAAGCTTTTACAGGCACGCGCCAATATTTACTGGGATTCACAGCGCCATAGGCTTGGTCAGGGTTTTCGGAGCATTCCTGTTAACCACCAGGAAAACTGGACGCCGGATGAACAAATAACAAGCGGTACCGGACGCCAGGTAGACGGGCAGCTTGTTCGCGCCGAGCTTCCCAATCCTGATAATTTCACCCAGGCAGGACAACGGTACCGTTCGCTTTCACCCGTTGAGCAAAACCACCTGGTTGATAATCTGGCAGCAGATCTGGCCGTTGTGTCCAACGATACCCGAAACACGGTACTGGGCTATTTCAGATCCGCCTCTACTGAGCTTGAAATCAGGGTCCGAGAAGAAATTAATTCTCAGCTGTAAGGTACTAAAAGGCATTGCTGAGACTCTGGAAGAATTCCGGTCTGTCCGCTTTTGCCGGCAGACCGGACACCTGTCCGTCGCCTGTCTTTACCACTGTCCAGCAGCCGTCCTTCCTCAATGCATAGTCGACGGTGTAAGAGGCATCCCGCTGGCAGGATGATTTCCAATAGCCTCCAATTCCACAAACTCACGAAACACCACACCACCAGCCAAATCCTCTCCCTGCCTTGAAATAGAGTTTTCTGCCACACGCTTTACCTGCCGGGGGTCGAAAGCATCCGGAATATAGCAGGCATCGGCCCATTCATACTTTCTGGACTTCACATAATCCTAATAATAAGAGGGCTGTTTCCAAAAGGCTTCAATTTTTCCATAACCGTGTCAAAACTCGTGAAAATCTCCTCCGGAGGTATCCACAGGCTCATTGGTGTATTTTTTCTATTAAAAGGACCATTCTTTGACATTTGCCTTTACTTGTGCTAGTATATTTCCCAAATTTAATAATGGACAGGGGAAGCTTGTGAAAAAGGCTGAGAGGAAGTTTGCAACTTCGCCCCTTACACCTGATGTGGATAATGCCACCGTAGGAAAGGTTTCTGTTGCTATTGCACGGGGAACGTTCATCAGGCGCTTTCCACTTTTTATTACTTGAATATTAGATGCTCTGAAGCATTTCTTAGCGGTAGATAACAGTCTTAGAACAAAGTCAATAATTCAAATTTGTAAGGAGACTTATGGAATATTGGGATATTTATGATATTAACAGATATAAAACTAACCGTGTTTTATTGCGAGGTAATAAACTTCAAAATGGTGATTATCACTTAGTGGTTAATGTATGCATCTTTAATTCAAAAGGAGAAATGTTAATTCAACAGCGACAATCCTTTAAAGAAGGATGGCCTAATAAATGGGATATCTCTGCTGGCGGAAATGCTCTCAAAGGAGAGACAAGTCAGATGGCTGCTGAAAGGGAAACCTTTGAAGAGTTAGGAATAAAACTCGATTTGAAAACACGTCGTCCCCATTTGACACTTAATTTTTATGAGGGGTATGATGATGTCTATCTGGTTGAAAAAGATATAGAAATATCTGAACTTTATTTGCAGCAAAAAGAGGTTCAATCTGTAAGATGGGCATCACAGAAAGATATTTTACAGATGATAGAAAGAGATGAGTTTATTCCATATTATCCAAACCTGATCAATCTCTTGTTTGACATGAGAAAACGTTATGGATATCTTGAGAAATAACAAAAACTAATCTTCGTAAAAGATTATTGAAAGAAAGATGAATTATCATGGGATTTGTACAACAAATGACCGATTCGGTTATGGATATATGGAATGCTTATTTAGAACATCCCTTTATCAGGGAAATGTCAGAAGGAACCTTGCCGGAAAGTAATATGAAATGGTATATCATTGAGGACAGCCTTTACTTGCGAGAGTATGTTAAGATTTGTGCTATAGGTATACTTAAGGCAAAAGATATGAAAGACATGGCTCATTTTAACTCTATGATTGCCGGGATAGTACAGGGAGAATATGCTCTCCGGGATAACATCTTAGCCAGATCAGGAATCGACAAGAACGAATGGGAGCATATGGCTCTTTCAAAGGAAAATAGGGATTATACTAATTATATATTAAAAACAACCATAGAAGGGGATTTGCCGGAACTTCTTGCAGCGACGCTTCCCTGTATGTTGAGTTATTACTATATTGGAAAACAGTTGGTGGAACGTGACCCAAAATGTTTGGAGCGTAAGTATGGCGAATTGATTGCCGATTATACCAGTGACATATGTCGGCAAATGTGTCAGATCAGTTCTGATTATATGGATACCCTTTGTGAGGGATTAGATAAAAAGCACAAACAAAACTTATGGAGATTTACCGGGAAGCGAGTATCTATGAAATGAGTTTTTGGAATATGGTATATCAAAATAGAGATTAAAAAAGAACACATAGAGACCGTAGTCCCTTATAAACAGGGTGAACAGATAATCTAAATTCATCAACAAGCTTCAAATTTATAAAAGTTGTAATGAGACTTGCACCACCATATAGCCAGATGTCCGATGGAATTATTTTTTAGTTAGCTTAGCTACAACCAGAGAGACGGACGCCGCTAATCCGCCGGAAAGGTAAAAGGCCAGGTATCGGATGGGTAATTGAGGCACAAGCATAAATAAAACAGCCAATGCCGTATTTACACCCACAATAATGAGGCTCTGCATTCTGAGCTTCTTTTTTTGCTCTTTGCCTAATGGCTTATTATCTGCCTCCACAGGAGAGAAAATTAAAACAAGAACCAACGCCGTCACTGCGGAAAAAACGATATAAGGTAAAACCAGGGCAGCGCTTATGTATTTGGAGACGAGAGCAAAAAACAGAAAAACAACCATTACCGTAAGAAAGCAAGACCAGTGATGCTTTGCGTGATAACCGCCCGCGGTTACCCGGATTGAAATAAATGCCACGGAAAACAAAATCGCTCCCGGCACCACCCCAAGAATAACTGAAAGAAGCAGTATTCCCAACGCATTGGCGATAGTGGAAAGTAGCAGCTCAAATCCATAGGAGTAAACATTTGTTTTTTCGACAGGATATAAATCCTTGCCTGCAAAATAATGGGCTAATGAAGATGCCATTTTTTTAATCAAATTAACCACCTCCTGCTCATCAACAGAATAATTGATTTTTTACATTTTATCAATACTTTTATAGAATCATGTAAATAATCAATAACAAAATACTTTTTATAATCTTTTCCTGTCCCTATTGAAAATTGAAATCTTTTTATGTCCCAATTGAGAGCATCTTACATACCTGATATAATAAGGGTAAAAGCGACAGCCCATTTACTCTTTGATTCGACAATTTGCACTGCAATTCAATAGCAACATCAAATTTCAACAGCATTATGGCAGCAAAAAAAAGAGCTTTCCTAAATAAAACTGCATTGCACCATGCACTGAACCATTAAGCAAACAAAAATGCTACCCCCTCATCTTAGGGGTAAATGATGTAAAGGAAGCGAGCTGTGAGATGAAAATAGCTATTTGTGATGATGATGAGAAAGATCGGATACGCATTAAGCACTATATTGAAACCCACAACCTTCAGCATGATATCATTGAATTCAATTTAACCTTACCCCTACTCCAACGCATAAATGAAAACGAACATTTTGACGTGCTGTTTCTCGATATTGAAATGCCCGATCCTAATGGATGGAACGCAGCGGCGCAATTAAAGAAACGCAACCCCAATCTTTATATTGCCATGGTAACCATTAATGATAATTATGTTTTTGACTGCTTTGACAGGGTAAACTGGTTTGCACCCAAACCGATTTCTGAAGCAAAAGTACACAAGATCCTTGATAATGCTTATGAAAAGCTCTATCCCGTTATTTTTGAATTTACCGTCGATAAAACACCTTTAATGCTGACCGCACCGGAGATTATATATATTGAGGTCAAGCGCAATCACATTTTTATCCACACCAAGGATCAAATTCATAAAATCAGAAATTCAATGATCAACATAACCAAACAATTTGAAATGCCCTATTTTGTTTCCCCTCATCAAAGCTTCATCGTTAACCTGGAACACTTTAATACCCTTGTGGATAATCAAATTTTATTAAAAAACGGCGCATATATACCGTTGAGCAGAAGTAGAAGCAAGCTTTTTTATAACGCACTGCGCGAGCACGTTAGGAGAAGAAAAAGTTATGTTTGAAAGACTGATTTATCAGATTTTTGAGTTTATTTCAGTGTTAATTGAAATTTTTATTGTTCAGCAATACATAAAAGGTTTTTTTGATAAAAACAGTACTACACGACGAATGCTAATCGGCTTTGCTTTTTTTACATTGGGCTTATCCATTTTAAGCCTTACCTACAGAGAGCCTCTTTTTCTGTCCGGCTTTACAGTGCTGGGCGTTTTTGCCCTTGAATACCTGTATTATGAGGGCTCCATTTCATCAAAGCTAATTTCCTCGTTTTTCTTTGGAATCCTGATGATTGGTTCGGATATTATTTGTGCCGGAGTACTCCTTTTAAATAAAGAAATCAGCCTTGGAGATACTCAGGAATTCGGACTTCATAGAACCTTCGGCCTTGTACTATCTAAAATAGTGCAAATTCTTATTGTGAAAATTTCGGGTATTATTGTAAAATGGAAAAACAAATCCAATATCAAACTGGAAATTAAGCGCATATTACCTCTTTTGGTCTGCCAGGTTTTTTGCATTCTCATATCCTATACGCTTTTTATTTCCGCCTACCACGAAAAAAATCGTATGGACATTACGGTTTTTATCTCCATTTTAGGTGTGATGTATATTAATATCATCGTATTCTGGTATTTTGACACCATCAAGGCCGCTTATGACTATAAGCACCAAAAGGAGCTTATAGAAACAAAACTGGAATTTCAAAAAAAATATTATGAGCTATTGGAAGATCACCAAAAGGAGACGGAGTCCTTATGGCATGACATGAAAAAGCATATGTCGGCCATTAAGGAATTATATGACGGGAATCTGAAGGGTGAGTCCTTTCAATACATTTATGCCCTGGAAGAAAAGGTAAATGCCATACCCAAGGTTATTCGCACGTCAAATCCTATCATTGACGCTCTTATCATGAATGAGCTCCAAAAGGCAAAAAAAGATAATATCGAGGTTTTTCTTGACGTTAATATTTCAAATACAATAAAAATGGATGCTATTGATCTCTGTGTTATATTGGGCAACACCCTGGAAAATGCCATCGATGCCTGCCGGGCGCTGCCGGAAGGAAAACTCCGTACCATTGATGTTCAGATTTTGCAGGACGAATCCATCCTTCTGATAAATCTGAAGAATCCCTATGAGCCTACCAGTGCCATCGTATCAAAAGAAAACAGAACTCACGGCTACGGGCTTAAAAATGTTTACAAGGTCATAAAAAAATACGGAGGCGATATGGAAGTCACTTCGACACGAAACACCTATCAAATTTCATTGATAATACCGTAAATCTTTTTTATGTTGCAAATTATCCCAAAAATCTACCAATTATCCCAGGCATATTGCTATTCGTTTTAAAAAAAATTATGCTTTTGACAATAACTAAACATTTACATAGAGCACATTGGTTTTAATGAGAGAAGGGAGGTGTTTACAATGAAAAAGATTATTGGTAAACTGTCCCGCAGAGCATTAGGCTTTATTCCAATGATGGCTTTGGCGCTTGCGGTTTCGTCAGTTTCAATAGCGTGTTTTTTCTGGTTCCATCAGCCGGATGTCCCTAATGAACTCAAAAAACCTGTTTAATAGCTTATGTTTCCCCCCGGCAACGGTTTTTTACGAATGATTAGTCTGTGATAATAGTAGTCTCACCAAGCGAGGCTACTATTTGCACGTCCGCCTCCTTTTTGACCGCAAAAAACAGAGTATTCTAACCTGTTAACACCCTTTTATCAAGGAAACACTTCCGTCTCCGCCTCAGAGTACTTTTCTCATACACACACTGTTTTCGTTCCCTATATAGGGTTCATAGTTTTCTGTAATTTCATAACCGCACTTTTTATACAGTTCAATGGCTTCCGGCTGCTTTATTCCGGTTTCCAGCACGGCATAGGTAAAGCCCGCACCTTTAATCCTTTCTTCCAGCTTATCAATGACTAATTTGGATAAGCCCTGTCTCCTGTATTCGGCTTTCACAAACACTCTTTTTATTTCCGCTGTATCAGTCCTGTGTTTTTTAAACGCTCCACAGGCAACCGGCAGCCCATCCTTATAAACAATAACCACATCTACTATGGGCGCCAATTGATTGTGCTGGGTATATTGCTGCTGCTGCTCGCCGTATCTTTCATAAAGATCCTTATCCAAAAGTCCTGTCAGCGATATAAAATCATCGTTATGTCGATCCGCAACAATTACTTCAATACCCATTTGTTATCCTCCACTACTTGCTCCAATACTATGTATTTAATTCCCAATAAAGTTTATTTATCTCAAAATAAAGGTTCTGCTATAAGCTATCCTCATGTAATCCCGAACAGCCTTCTCTCCTGCGCTCATTTTCTTATCCCCAAAGGGACGGGTTCGTCCAGTTTCTATGAAGAATATTATGAGCTCTCGCGATAATCCTGACAAGCTTTAATTGTGCTATAGTCCTTTATTAAACCTGATAAGCTGTATTTTAGCTGTATTTTAGCTGTATTTCAGCTGTATTTTGGCTGTACCTGTAACAGGGGTGAATTCGTGCATTCACCATTTAAATCGTGTATAATAGCACTAAATTTACTCAGATAAGCTGCTAAAAAGGAAACCACAATGATTCAAAAAGGAAAGATACATAAAAACATCCGATGCAATCCGCCTCAAATTATCCTTGCCAGCTTCCTCCTGTTAATCCTGGCAGGAACCTTACTTCTAAACCTTCCGCTGTCCAGCCGAACCGGACACAGCGCAGGTTTTCTTAATGCTTTATTTACCTCCACCTCAGCCGTCTGTGTCACCGGACTGGCTGTTGTCAGTACTGAAGCCCATTGGTCCCTGTTCGGGCAGGCAGTCCTTCTCCTTCTGGTTCAGGTTGGAGCCCTGGGCTTCATGACCATAATGACTTACGGCATGATAGCCTTTCGCAGGCAGATCTCTTTAAAAGATCAGCTTCTCATCCAAACCACCTATAATCAAAATACCCTGGGAGGCATGATTAAGCTAGTTAAAAAGGTTGTCATCTATACTTTTGCAATTGAGAGCATTGGAACCGTTTTGCTGACCCTGGCCTTTCTCGTTTCAGAACCCATTGGATTTGCTGAAGCCTTGTTCAAAGGCGTCTTCCATGCCATATCGGCTTTTTGCAACGCAGGATTTGACATTTTGGGCAACAACAGCCTTATCCCCTACAGCAGCAATGTTCCGGTGCTTCTTATCATGATGGTCTTAATTATTGCCGGAGGCCTTGGTTTTACGGTTTTGGCCGAGCTTCACGAATGTATTCTCAACCCAAAACGGCAATCCCTGCGAATCCGGTTAATCCGTCTGTCCCTCCACTGTAAAATTGCTCTCACCGTTACCGGGGCGTTAATTTTCAGCGGAATGATAATTTTTATGCTTTTGGAATGGTCCAACCCAAAAACGCTGGGACCTCTCTCTATTTTGGGGAAAGCGGGTGCTGCCCTGTTCCAGTCGGTAACCCTGCGCACAGCGGGGTTTGTTACCTTTGACCAGGGTGGGCTGACAGAAGCCTCCCAATTTGTGTCCTGTCTGTATATGCTTGTGGGCGGTTCGCCTGCGGGAACTGCCGGAGGCATAAAAACGGTTACGCTGGGCGTCATTCTCATTGCCATGCTATCTGTTTTTAAAGGCAATAACCGCATTGAGGCTTTCGGAAGAACCCTTCCCCTAAATTTGCTGCAAAAGGCACTGACGGTAGCCGGCACCATGTTTATTGTGGTGGTTGTATCCACATTGCTTTTATACTTTACAGAAAAAGGAAACCCCCTTGCCCCTACTTTTCTCGACCTGTTGTTTGAAAGCAGCTCTGCTGCCGGGACAACAGGTATAACAGTGGGAATAACCCCTTTTCTGTCTGTTCCGGGCAAGTTTTTAATAATTCTTTGCATGTTTTTAGGGCGTCTGAGCCCCGTGGCTGTGGTTTTCGCGTTGAATATGAGATCAAACAATGGAAAAAGCACCACCGGATATATTGAAGAACATGTGATTATTGGATAGAGGAGCGCACACAATGGCAAAGTTAGCAAGAAGAAAAAAAGCGACCCAATTCGCCGTACTGGGGATGGGACGATTCGGTTTAAGTATTGTACAGACACTCTCGGAGTATGATGTAAATATATTGGCCTGCGACAGGGATGCCAATCGCTTAAAGGATGCGGAGGAATACGCCACCCACCTCATACAGGCGGATGTTTCTGTTGAGAGCGCTCTGGAAGGGCTGGGACTTGGGAGCTTTGATGTGGTTATTTTAGCCATGAGCGAGGATTTTGAAACCTCTCAGATGGCTGCCATGATAGCCAAGGAGCAAGGGGCGAAATACGTCATGGTAAAAGCACGAAACTACAGGCAGAAAAAAATACTGGAGAGCATCGGCGTGGACCGTGTGGTGCTTCCGGAGCATGAAATGGGAGCCAAAACCGCCCGCATGCTGGTTGGTTCAAACATTTTGGATGTTCTTGAGGATTCGGAGCACTATACCATAACCGAAATAACACCCCTTGAAGAATGGCTGGGCAAATCCATCCGGGAGGCGGACATCCGCCGAAAGCACAATCTTTTCATACTGGGAATCCGCAGGGGCGATAAGCTTAAAATACCGGCCTCTCCTGATCAAATATTGGATGAAAGCGATATTCTGATTGCTCTCAGCGAGCACTGACGGGCTTTGAAAGAAAGTGGCAGTCCGAGCATCCTCCGCCTTGTCATAATTTTATAAAATAAGCTATACTATCGTTATGGAAACGAAAAAAAACAACACCATCGATTGCTTTAAATGTGCTTATTATTTTATTACCTGGGATAAGAACCATCCCAGGGGGTGCCGCTATTTCGGATTTAAGGGAAGCCGGACGCCTTCTTTAGTGGTGCGTCAATCCAGCGGTGAGGACTGTAAGATGTTTACGCCGAAAGGTATTAACAAAGGGGCGAAGGGATGAACCAGGAGAAAATACTAGATATATCCATACGGGCCGGCTCCATTCTTTTAAGGTATGGTGCGGAAACCTACCGTGTTGAGGATACCATCGTAAGAATATGCAAAAGCTATGGTCTTACCTGTGAAGCCTTTGCACTTCCGACAGGTGTTTTTGTAAGTATCAACGGTGAAAGCGGGGCCTCCACCATTGTCAAGCGTATTCACTCACGCACAGTGGATCTTACCCGCATCTCCCAGCTTAACGACCTTTCCCGGCGTATTGAACGGGACAAGCCCGAATATGATGAGGTTATTGCTGCTTTTGACATCATAGCCAATGCCAGGAGCTACTCCAATTTAACCATCCTGTTTTGCTTTGCGCTCACTGCCTTCGCCTATGCCCTCTTATTCGGCGGAAGCCTCAGTGACGCTCTTTCCGCAACGGTTGTGGGCACTCTTCTGGGCGTTATGCGCATGGTGTTTACGCAAACCATGGGAAGCAGCTTTCCTTTTATTGAATATTTCGCAGGCGGATTTGTATCGGGGCTTTTGGGCTCCCTGGCCTCCCACCTGTTCCCCACAGCCAACGCCTATGTTGTTATTATCGGCGCATTAACCAATTTGCTGCCTGGGGTTGCCCTCACAAACGGCATCCGTGATTTGCTTCACGGCGACAGCCTTTCAGGCGTTTCCAAGCTTGGGGAGGCCATCCTGACTGTTCTTGTTATCGTTGCCGGAACCGGTATCGGTTTGACTTTCTGGCTGATTGGAGGCATATAGAATGCTTCAAATAATGATTAAATACAGTATTCTGGCCTTTTGCGGAAGCATTGCCCCCGCCATTGTCATAAATATTGAGAAGCGTCTTCTGCTTTGGGCGGGCCTCGGCGGCTCCCTGGGCTATCTTGTGGCCCTGGTCCTTAACGGAGGCTCCCCTGCGTTGAATGTTAATCAGATTTTTGTGGGCACTGTAGTAGTGGGTATTTACAGTGAGTGCATGGCCAAAGCCCTCAAAGCGCCCTCCACTGTTTTCTGCATACCGGGCATCTTCCCTCTGGTACCTGGTATTACGGCTTATCAGACGATACAAAGCCTGGCCGACAATAAAATTCAGGAGGCCTCGGCTCTTGGAATCAGCACCATTTTTAAGGCCTTTACCATTGCCTTTGGTATTATGATTGTTACAGCCCTTTTTCGTTTTGTACGCAAATCAAGGCTGTTTAAGAAGCGCAAAAAGCAGGATGCTTCAGTGGATACAACTCCGCCCTCAGAGGTTCCGCCTGAGTAAGAAAGGCCTATACAGCCTCCCTTACTCGGAGCAATTTTGAATGTATCTGCCGGGAGTGGTTCCTTCTGCCCGGGAAAAGGCCCGGCGGAAGGTTCGGTCATTGGTATACCCTACCTTTTCTGCCAATTCCTCCATGGTTATATCCTCTTCCTCCATGATCTCCTTGGCCTTTTTAATTCGAATACGGTTTATGTAATCCAGCAGGCCTTCATTGGTCTGCATTTTAAAAATACGGGAAATGTGCCTGGGGTTTCGGTTTATCTCCTGGGCAATGGTGCTGATGTTTAAGTTACAGTCCTGATAATGGCTGTTGACATACTTTTCAATTTGCTCCACCAGCCTGTTTTCCGTGCCGTCGTTCTGCCTGGCGATAATACCGCATACAAAGGTAAGAAAATCACAAAAATTGTGATAAAGGGTGCAGGCCTCCGAGCTGGCGGTTAGCGGCTCCAGCTTTGAAACCAAAAGCTTGTTGTGGGGTGCCGTATCCAGTACGGCTTCATAAAAGGCATTCAGCACGGTATTTAAATCGTTCATTATTAAAATACGAAACACCGCGAAAGGAAGCGCCGTATTTATTTTATTATCTTCAAACACTTCCTTAATAACGCTCCTGGCCTTTTCATAATTCCCTTCACCCACGGCAGCGGCCAGGCATTGTGTCCGTTTTGTCCTTTTATCCAAAAACAAATCGGTTCCCTTGAGATCCGCTGTTTGAATAATTCCGCTTCCGCCGATGATGTTTTTATATTCCAGCGCGTCCAGCACATCGGAATAAAGGATGGAGATATGATTAAAATGCTTCATGGCTTCGCTGACGGCTGCTGTAAGGGGTACCGACAGCCGTTCAATAAAAAGCTCGCAGATTTCCGCTATCTGAGCCAGGCCGTTATTGCGCCAAAGCTCCTGCTGCTCCTGGTTTAAATGAAGCAGATACAAAAGAAGCTGACCATCTTCCACCTTGTAGTAGGAATAACCGTTCATTATCTCGGAAAAGACATTGTCTACCGCAAATAAATTGATATTGTAGTATTCCAGCTCGTCCTGATAGTCGGCGGAGGCTTCATAAGTGAGAGAACCGACGGAGAAGGCAATAAGCGTGAACACCTCTTCCTGAATATCCATATGAAAATAGGTATTGGCATCCCGGGTGTCAAGATAGCTTTTCCGTCCTTTGAGGCGGGACGGCAAATACCTCTCCCTAAGCTGTTCAGCCTGCTTGGTAAGGGTGCTTTGCATGGAATGGTTTTCAAAGGCCAACTGCTTATAGGAGTTTTTAATAAGCTCAAATTCGTCGCCTGAGGTGTCTCCGTGGTCGATGATGCTTAAAATGCTTCCTACGGGCTTGTAGTTTTGGCGCAAAAGCACGCCAACAAGAAAGACACCAAGGATCAGGGATACGGCGAAGCAGCCGACAAAAAGAACACTCAAGGATTTGGATGTTTCAAAAAAGCTTGTTTCAGGCGTTATAAGGGAATAGTACCAATTGGTCTGCGTCGATTCACGGTTGGCGTTAATATAATGGTTTCCGTTTGTATCCGTAATCTTTCCTCCAAGAGGAACTGTGAAATGAAGCTCCTTTATATCCTCAAGAGGAGGCAGCTCATTGCCGAAATAGGTTATTGCTTCCCCCTGGCTGCCGCTAATGAGCAGGGTGCGATCCGTCAGCCCGTCGGTATAGGCCTTTATTGTGGAAAGGGGGACGGAGACAAAGAAATTGATATTGACAGAGGGGCGGTTCACCGTATTGGCATAAACAATACAGGGCTCCGTATTCCCCGCCTGCAAATCAGAAGAGAGCATGTAGAAATTCTCATACTCCTTTTGAAGAAGCGATTGCCAGTCGTCGTATGACAATTTCATGCCGCTGTTTACCTGACTGCCGTAGAGAGCCATGCTGGTGTTGGCCGTTCCGTTGGTCACAATATAGTTCAAATCCCTGAAATAGATTAAAAATTTAAGCTCGTTATTATTGTTATTGGCATAGGCACTTAAGGATTGAACTAATTGAGAGGCTTCGTAGTAAAACAAGGGATTCTTATAGGCGTACTGCTTTATAATGGACAGCGGCTTGGTGCTGTAGGCGTAGGCATAAGCCTCCCTGGCGTTGACAAGCAGCTTGTCGATATTGCCCTGTAGGTTATTGAGTACCAGCTCATTGGCTTTACGGATTTCACTTTGCATGGTGGTAACGGTTACCCGGTAGCCATATATGAAAACAAGATTGGGAATAAGAAGAATAAGAATATAGGAAACCGCCCATTTGGCAAGAACACTCTTACTTTTCAGCCGATGCTTTTTTGATGACGCGCTGTTCATAGAAAAATCCCCCATTTCATTACATTTGCAAGGATTAAGCTATAATCGTTAGGTGTCGTGTCTTGGCATCCCCCAGTATAACAGATTTTTTATTCCTTTTTTACACTTTAAAAAGAAGTTCAATTAGAAATGACGGACAGTTTTGCATTGGACGGACAAAAGGGGATGTTTACCAAAAGCATATCCTCTTTTGTCCGTATACGGCATTATTGACGGTTTACCAGATGCCGGAGTTTCGTTACATTTAGTGCATATTGAACCGAAAAGCGCTATGCTTTAGGATCTAAATGAACAGGAGGAAATTTGAGAGTGGAAAAAAATCGGAGACTACTATTTATGCTGCCAAAGGCAGCCGCGGAATGGAGAAAGCCTATGAAAAAAAGCCTTTGCCTTATTCTTTCCGTTTTAATGCTGGCTGCCTTGGCGACAGGCTGTCAAAACAGCGTGACACAATCCGGTCCCACGCCTTCGGCCCCGGGTGTGTCCGGTTCCGCTCCCACACCAGAGGCAAGTGACGTAACCTATCCCATTAAAGGAAATGTAAAACTCACCCTTGCCATAGGGGAAGAATCTCCGGTTACCGTTACAAGCGCCTTTGCGGATACTCCCTTTGTAAAGGCGTGGGAGAAGGCTACCGGAGTTACCCTTGAAATATCCCATCCTGCGGACTTTGCCCTCCTTTTTGCATCAGGCAATCTTCCAGACATGATCCATTACACTTTCTCAAGCTATAACGGAGGCATGGTACAGGCGGTTGCCGACAAAATTATCTATCCTATTAATGATCTCATCGACCAGAATGCCCCGGATTTAAAAGCTGTCCTGGAGAGCAACGAAATCTACCGAAAGGTGAACAGCACTCCCAACGGTGATATTGTGGGTTTCCCCTTTATTCGAGGCGATGAGCTTTTGGTCGTTTCCATGGGACTTATTATCCGGCAGGACTGGCTGGATGATCTTAAGCTGGAATCCCCCGCCACACCGGAAGAGTTTTACAATGTCTTAAAGGCCTTTAAAGACCAAAAAGGCGCTACCGCTCCCTTTTCTCCCAGCAACTGGGGACTCCACTACGGCATGATTGAGGAAGGGGCCATCACAACTCCTTTTAATTTACCCCAGGCAGCCTTTTATCAGAAAGATGGCACAGTTCATTATGGTTATTATGAATCGGAATACAAGGAAGTCCTTTACTATCTTAACAAATTATATAACGAAGGCCTTTTGGATCCCAATTTCGCTACCATTGACAATAACACGGTAAATTCCAATTTTATGAATGGAATATCCGGCGCCACCGTTGGCGCAGTGGGCGGAGGAATAGGAAACTATCTCTCAACCATGGAAGGAAAGGACCCTAAATTTAATGTCAGCGCCGTTGGAAGCCTGGTGTCCAAAAGAGGTGACACAGCCATGAGCGGGCAGTATGACAATCCCATTTATGGAATTGCCACAGTTATTACCACCGCCTGCAAGAATAAGGAAGCTGCCGCACAGTTTTTAAATTACGGCTATACCGAAGAGGGCAGCAAGCTCTTTAATTTCGGTATTGAAGGCGAAAGCTATACCATGGTAAACGATGTTCCCACCTACACGGATTTAATCACCAAGAATCCCAACGGCTTAACCATGCAGCAGGCTTTA
>JAFADM010000568.1 GCA_023424865.1 Bacillota bacterium
TCTTTGGGGTGATGCATTCATGAAACAAAAGCGCAGGCTTTTCTTATCGGGAGATTTCGGTTTTACCAGGCGCTGTGTCCGAAGCGTGCCTTTACTGATACTCCTGTGTCTCAGCCTTACAGGAGGAGTACCGGCATGGGGCGATGAGCTTCCTACCGGTGATATTACGACGGCGGAAGTAAGGGCGGCGGAGACTCTGGCTGCCCAGCAGGAATTAGAGGGGGCCGCGGAGGATGCCGCGGGTGAGAACACACCCCAGTTTCAGGTTAATGCCAAGGCAGCGGTGCTCATTGAGGCAGAAACAGGCAGGCTGGTTTATGCGAACAATGAAAATGCCTCCATGCCCATTGCAAGTATCACAAAGGTTATGACCATGCTCCTTGTGATGGAGTCCATTGACAGCGGAAAGCTTGCGCCTTCCGACACGGTGACTATTTCGGCCTATGCTTGCAACATGGGCGGCTCTCAGGTTTATCTTAAAGAGGGTGAGATATTTACGGTGGAGGAGCTCCTTAAGGCCGTTGCCGTACACTCGGCCAATGACGCGGCGGTGGCTCTTGCTGAAAAGGTCGCCGGAAGCGAGCAGGCCTTCGTGGCCTTAATGAACGAAAAGGCGGTAGCCCTTAAAATGGAAAATACCCGCTTTTTAGATTGCACAGGCCTAACCGATGAAGGCCATTACAGCTCCGCCAATGATGTGGCTGTCATGTCCAGGGAGCTTTTAGTGAAGCATCCCAACATTGTACACTACACCACCATATGGCATGATACCTTCCGGGACGGCAAATTCGACCTTGATAATACCAATAAGCTGGTAAAACGCTATCAGGGCACTACAGGACTTAAAACAGGCTTTACCAACAAAGCAGGGTTCTGCCTTTCCGCATCTGCGGAGCGTAACGGCACAAAATTTATCTCCGTTATATTAGGGTCCGAAAGTAATGATATGCGGTTTTCCGAGTCAGCGCGGCTTCTGGATTACGGCTTTACCAACTGGGAAAGCGCGAAAATTGAAAAGAAGGATCAGAATGCCGGTATGGTCAAGGTTAAAAAGGGGACTGTTTCACAAATTAACCTCACCTATTCCGAGGATGCCACAGTTGTGGTAAAACGGGGAAACAAGGCCAATCTTACCGAAACTGTGGAGCTTCCCGAAGTGATTAATGCACCGGTCAATGCAGGTCAGACGGTAGGCGTGCTAAATATTGACTTAAACGGCGAGAGACTGGCTTCCATTCCTATTGTGGCTGCTGAAACCTCTGAGAAGGCCTCCTTAAAGCTTGTTACCGGCATGGTGGCACGCAGGTGGGCAACTCTCTTTGTTAATGCCATTGGCGGAAACAAGAAGGATAATACGGATAACAGCGAAAACAATAACGGCAACAATAACGGTAACAATAATGGTAACAATAACGGTAACAACCCCAATAACAGCACCCCCAACAACAGCGGCAACGGCCAGGGGGGCAATACCTCAGGCGGAAGCATCAATAATAACGGTACTGGAACCGGTAATACTTCGGGAGGCAGCATTAATAACAATAATTCCGGAGGAGGCAGCACCAGCCCAGGCGGAGTTAATAACAACAATAACAACAATAATAACAATAATAACAACAGCGGAAGCTCCGACAATAAGGATAACAGCAACGAAAATGTACAGGATTGACGGCCCTATGTCAGGATGACAGAATAATAAATTAACCTCAACAGAATAAAGATTGTTTTTATGAAGCCAATCATAATTAGCAAAGCGCAGGGAAAACAGAAAGACCCTGCGCTTTTATTATGAAATAACAAGGTTCCCGGGCTGGCCGCAAGCTATCGCTTGCAGCTCGCCCATGCATCCCGGACTCTTATTTTGTTACACAGCAGGAAGGTGAAAAATGGTATAATGACAGCAATAAGCAGAGCTGCCGCTGGTATATTAATAAAAGCTATACCGCTACCGGGACGCAGCAGTTTGAGCACCTTCCCTTTACCGTGGAATTCATGGAACAGGAGATCGAAAAATGATTTCTGAACAAATTATTGAATACTGCATGAATAAGGCAGGAGCCTATCTGGATTATCCCTTTGGTCCCCAGACGACGGTTGTAAAGGTTAAAGCACCGTCCCAGGAGAAGGGCCGGATTTTTGCCCAGATCTTTACTTTGCGTGGCGAACCCAAGGTTACGCTTAACTGTAAGCCGGAGTCAGCGATGTTTTATCGAAACGTTTATCCGGGCTCCGTTACCCGGGGCTGGCACTGTCCTCCCGTTCAGCAGGCTCATTTTAACACGGTGAACCTGGACGGAACAGTGCCGGACGATGCGCTCCTTGTCATGATCGACCATGCTTACAAGGTAGTGGTGGCAAAGCTTCCTAAATATGTGCAGAAGGAATTGGAAAACATGAAGTGAGATTCTTGTTTGACTGTCCAAACCTCTGCCGTTTATAATCAAATAAAAAGGATTAGTGGTTTCTAACCCAACAACATAAAGGGAAATATAAAGTGAATGTAAAAACAAACCGAAAAAACGATAAAATCGGCTATGTGCTCATTTTAATTACAGCCACAGGCTTCAGCACTTTGGAGATCGTCGGAAAACTAACGGCAGATTATCTGCATCCCTTTCAATTAACCTTTCTGCGTTTTTTATTAGGAGGGCTGGTATTACTGCCGTTTGCGCTCAGAGAAATAAAAAAAAGAAGGCTTTCGCTTACGGCCGGGGATTTTGGCTTTTTTGCCTTAGCGGGGGTCTTAAATGTTGTGGTGAGTATGTCCTTTCTTCAGATGGCTGTGCTTTATGAAAAGGCGTCCGTTGTGGCCTTGATTGTAAGCACAAGCTTTATTTTTACCATTCCCTTCGCCCGGATCCTTTTAAAGGAGAAGGCGGGCAAAAATGCGGCCCTTACTATTGCAGCCGGGCTTTTGGGACTTTTTGTGATTTTAAACCCCTTCGCCGGTATTCCCAGTCCGCTGGGAACCTTGCTGGCCTTCTGTGCAGCGGTTACCTTTGCTCTCTATACCGTGACAATAAAAAAACGGGTTGAGCGGTACGGCGGAATCCTTCTCTCAAGCTTTTCCTTTATCATCGGATCGCTGATGCTGCTTGGGATACTGTTGTTCCTGGGAATACCCGTCACAACGGGCATAAACAGACAGACCGTTCCTTATTTGCTTTATCTTGGGATATTCGTTAGCGGCATTGGGTATTGGTGTTACTTTGAGGCCATAAGAAGAACAGGAGCGGTAACCGCGTCCATGGTTTTTCTTATAAAGCCTGCGCTGTCACCTTTATTGGTTCTCCTTATTCTGGGGGAAGGACTGACATTCAATACGGGGGCAGGGATGTTTCTCATTGTGGCAGGAGCCTTTATAAAGATTCTTTCAACCCGGGAAGAACCCTCCGGGGAGCCTTCCGGAAAACTGGAGGAGGGGACCGGTCACAACAGGTGAAAGGTACCGCAGGAGGGGACTATTCAAAAGGGGTAAAAGGTGTTGCAATGGGTGAAAGGGCGGATCCGGCAGGGCCTGTCATCCGTAAAGCTTGCTGATAAGCTTTTCGGTGAGCCGGGAGGGCAGAAGTCTTTTTAAAAAGAGAAGGGCTTTATAGGTAAAACCAACGGATGTTCTCACGGGCATCCGTTTTTTCATAATCATACGGTATACAACCTGGGCAACAGTATCAGGAGAGGCGCCGTTTTTCTCATCCTTTTCCATGCGGTTAACTGATTTTTCAAACCTGTGCCGGTAAGGAGAGAGATCGGTTCTGGAAAACAAGTCCGTGCTCTCCTTTGAACTGCTGTGGGAGGCATGGCCGGCTTTATCATAAATTCGGCTGTTGGTAAATCCCGTTTTGGTATCGCCAGGCTCAATGATGCAGGCTTGTATACCAAAGGGCGCAATCTCCGGACGGAGTGCTTCTACAAGCCCTTCAAGGGCAAATTTGCTGGCGCTGTAAACCGACTGAAAGGGAATGGCTATAATTCCGGCAACCGAACCGATGACAATAATTTTACCGCAGCCCTGATCTCGCATAAAGGGCAGAACCCGGCTGATGATGTGGAAGGCTCCGAAAAAGTTGGCATCAAATTGCTTTTTGACCTCACTAATGGCTGTTTCCTCCACAGGGCCTGCGATGCCGTAGCCGGCATTGCTCACCAGCACATCCAACCGGCCCTCACGGGCAAACACCGCAGCTACTGCCGCCTCTACCGAGGCTGGATCCGTTACCTCAAGAGGCAGCATACGTATAAACCCGCCGCTTGCCCCATCGGTTTCATCGGGAGGAGCGTCAAAAAGGCCCAGGGCCTTTCGGGATGTTCCATAAACATGGAAACCTTTGCTCATAAGGAGCAGAGCCGTCGCCCTGCCTATACCGGAAGAGGCTCCGGTAATTAGGATTACGGAATGCCGGGCTTTTTCCATAAAGACACCCTTCCACACAGTGTTTTCATTCAATAACTATATCATTGTCTGCAAAGCCGCGCAATCCTTAAGGGAAATGGGTTATTCCTGCGCTTTTTCGGTTTTCGAGTAGAATGTAGGGTATAAATTTTAACTGGATATTTAAAGCATTTATGATAAAATAAGAAGGTGCTATACCGAAGTTATATTACCAGGTGTTAAAAATATTTAAACAGGGAGATGTGCGGATGGATTTATTTCAGAAATGCA
>JAFADM010000558.1 GCA_023424865.1 Bacillota bacterium
TTTCGCTAATTTGCGAAAATCAAGCGTCCTTCTTGAGTATCAAGTACTTAAGAATGCCTTCCGTAATCTTGAAATTTCTTTCAAGCTCGGCAGGAAACTCGGACTGAGCCGAGAAATTCATAAGCACGTAGTACCCTTCCTTCTGATCCTGTACCTCATAGGCAAGCTTCTTCCTGCCCCATTCCTCGAGCTTTTCGAGTTCGCCGTACTGTGAAACCAGGCCGCTGAATTTTTCAACAAGGCCCTTCACCTGCTCTTCCTCGAAAGTAGGAGAAATGATATAAACGGTCTCATACTTTGACATAATCCTGTCACCTCCTCATGGACTATTGGCCCTGCATCCTGTGCAGAGCAAGGATTGACTGCGTTTTTTGCAGCATTAGTAATAATAACACAGCCCCCAGAAGATGTAAAGACGGTATTGAATGTTCGCATAATTTAATTATACACAATTTTACAAATATATCAATATATAATAATTATAATTCTTTCAGTAGGAACCGATATACCATCTAATTGGGTAATATCCTTTTATTCTAGAATCCTAAATCCTAAGTCTTAAAATTCTTTTCCTTAATTTTAATATACTTTTCCTTTCTGTTGCTATGCCGGAAGGATAATTATTTTAATGCCTATTTTGAGATCTGTTCTTCGGCGCAAAGATTTTTAAAGCTGAGGCAACATCTCTCCTCATTAAAACCTATCGTTCCGTCCTGTACCAAATTCCTGCAATGACGCTGCACGCTAGAAGAACAGCCCATATAAGCCCACAAAATTAATGGCGGTCACAAAAATAAAATAAGCAGATGTAAAGATCACAGTACCATACCGAACCGGCCGGGGATTTTCCGGCTGAAGAGCCAGCGCTGCAAGCAGTATTTGGGCAAAAAGGTGGTGCAGAGAGTATAGAAACCCTTCCTTCAATCCGTACTGAATAAACCCGTGCAGCCCCAGGTTGAAAACAAGAACAGCCACGGGCGCCCATGCGAGCTTTCCCTTTTTGAAACCGAAATAAGTTCCTATCGCAAGAAGAACAATCCAGGCCGCTATAAAAGCGCTTTGAAACAAGCCGGCAGAGGGAACAAAAGAAACAGCCGTTCCCGGATACGCTCCAAAGGGGGTCTGATTGACAGTGTCAATATACTGTATTGGCGAACCGAATAAGGTATAGAAAACATTTTTTACAGCTTCAAAAAGTGGAAAAGCATCCCTGTAATTAGCCGGACTTGATTTAAACACCTGAAGCTGACCGTAAAAGGCCTGCCGTAAGGGCAGAAGCGCTATAGTACCTAAAAGCCCCACGCCTGCCGCACCAATTCGAAGCGAATTTTTTATAAAAAGGTTAAGAAGCTTCCTTTTGGCCTCCTGTCCGCCTTTAAGGCTGAAATCCAGGCCATAAAACAGAGCCATAAGTGCCCAAATAAAGAAATTGGTTATGGTGATGCCACCCGCCAAAATACCCGTGATTACCGTTCCTATTGGTCTTTTATTTAACATGCACCACCATGCAAGAATAAGCACAAGCCCGCTATAGGTATAGCTCTCCGCTACAAGCATAAATAGCAGGGAGGAGCAGGAAATACCATAAAGCCCTGTTAAAAGTGCAGATTTCCAGAAATTTAAGCTGTAATGGGTGTAAAGTATTTTAAATAAGAAGAAAAGGGATACGGTTTGAGCAATCACTTGTCCCATAACGACAAACAGATAATGAAGCTCAACAGAAACCTCTCCCAAAATCATTCTTTCTGCCACTGTCGCATAGTGGGCAAACGCCACAAAAAGAGGATGCTTCACAACACGGCCTGTATCCTCCCACTTAACCGAATAGAAATTCTGCACATAGTAGGCGTCATCCATGGAAAAATACCGATCATTGTGGGTATTTTGGGTTATAGCGTAAGTGCCGCCTTGCTGTATAGCATAAAAGCAAAACATGTAAAGCATGAAAAATAAAGCAAGAAAGGTAAATAAGCCTCGTTTTTCTTTTTTGAGCATCTCTTATTCCCTCCTTGTTGGCGCTCTTGCTAATAAAACGCTTTCGGTACAGCTTGATGAGCGGGGACTTCCCCACTGCTTCCTGCAATTAGCCACGTGCTTAATATCAACTAAAGCAATTAAATAAGCCCTCAACAAAATCTTTAATGAACCCTTAATAAAACCGCCAAACCAAGAGAACGCAGGTAAGCGCCCATAGAATAGCGTCAATAATAATGGGCTTGTCCTTCAAAACCACCAGCTCAATGCTGTCTCCCGGCTCTCCCTTGGAGATGAGAAGCTGATACCTGAAAAGACCGTAGATAACAAATACGGTGGTTGCCATCATTAAGGGAGTTGCACTGAAATAGGTATATAAGGCGTACAGAACAATGGACAGGGACAGGCATACGGTCACAATCTGATTAAGAAAAGCAGGCGTGTATACCTGAAGCGAAGCTTTATAGTTTCCCGCATCCCCCTTCATGACCGCCAGCTCAGCATTGCGCTTATTAGCCGCAAGATAAAGGCAGAGCACAGAGGTACAGAGCAGCAGCCAGGGCGAGGGCTGTACATCAATAACTACGGCTCCGGCCAGGGTACGAAGAACAAAGCCTGCGGCAATGGCCATTATATCCAGTATGGCTAATTTTTTAAGCACCGTGCTGTATAAGAACACAATGATAACATAGGCACACAGCACCACCGCAAAGGGAACAGACAAAATAAATCCTAGCACACCCACACAAACCAGTATGAGAAGAGCGGCCACCCAGGCCTCCTTCACCGCCAGTTCACCGGAGGCGATAGGTCTTCGGCATTTTTTGGGGTGCAGCCTGTCCTTATCCCTGTCAATAATGTCATTCACAAGGTAAACGGCTCCTGATGCACCGCAAAACAGAAGAAAACCCATAAAAACCTGGAGAAGATCCCCGGGGTTTAGAAATTCCTTGGAAAAAAGTACGGCGGGAAACAAAAAGACATTCTTAATCCATTGCTTAGGGCGCATAGCCTTTAGAATCAGCATTATTTTTTTCATGGAAGGGTCTCCTTATCCATCCGGTAAAGCACTACACTGTTGCCCTTGGCCAATTCTTCAATTTTAAAGGAATCGGAGAGCTCCGAGGGTGTATAAACAGTGGTAGAGGCTTCAGAACCAAACCAAATAATATACTGGTGCTCATAACCAAGGCTTTCCTTGTAAAAGGCATCATAACCGTAAAGAGGAATTCCAAATTTTTTTGGGATATAATGGCTCTCCCGGCCGGTCAAATACTGCACGGCAGCAGGATTATTGCTATAAATCATATCACTGTCGGCAAAAAGTCCGGCGTAGGAAAGAAATTCATGCTCCTTCCAGCTATCCGCATTAAAGCCCCCCGCGCCCTTCTCTATGCTGTCCCTAATAGAAGACAAAAAGAGGGACGCATTGGAAATAAGGCTTCCTGCAAGCAGCAGAGCAAAAAGTCCCAACCCGGCCTTAGATACAAGGGTTTTATTCGTTTCGGCATAGGAAAGCGCCCAGTCCAAAAGCTCCGCCAAAAGAAAAAACAGCGGCAGAAGGACAGGAATCATATATCTGTCGCCAATGGGATCGAAAGCGACCCGGCTGGCGGATACAATCATGTACAGCGAGTAAAAGATACCGTAGGAGGCCATAAAAAGGACACGGCTAAACCTATCCTTTTCCTTCACAGCTCCAATGAAAAGAACTGCCATAAGACCCATAAAAACCAATGCAGGAACCAATGCCAAAAGTCCTTCTTTTCCCATAACAGGAGGAATCAACCAAGCCAGTACGGTTTTAAGGGCGCGCCAGGTATTGGTAAGCATACTGATGCCGGAAGGGCTTCGCATACCAACCAGAGTGTCGGACAGAATAACATTTCGAACCAGGAAGACAAGGGTGGGGACAACGGAAATCAGGCCATACAAAAAGGTATAGCCCCATTTTTTCTTCCAGCCGGGCAAAGCCAGCAATAAGAAAATACAGACTGAGGCCACGGGAACCACACCCACGTAGCGGGTGAGACAGGCCAGGGCCGAAAGCACAGCCATCCAAAAAATGGGGGCAAACCTTCCCCTTTTCCAGTCCGTTGTGAAAAGCAGATGAAAAACACCTGCCGTAAGGAGCAGGAAAAGAGGCTCAGACCATACAAAAAAGGCCATTTTCACAAGCGGAAAGCTTAAAAGAGCCATACCTGTAAAAACTACAGATACTACTCCGTGCTTCAGCTTTCTTTGGAGGGTTTCCCCTGTTATAAATAGGGCCAGCGCCATAAAAAGGGCGTTAAACCATCTCGATGCTTCCACTGCGCCTTCCTGCCCAAAGGGGGCTAAAAGCGCTGCAAAAAGGGGGGGCCATTGGACAAAGGGGCTGGTATACCCAAAATAGGGCATGCCTTCACCCCTGGCAAAATGGTCGGCTGTATAAAGATAGGCCACAGAATCGTGGGTAACACCGGGCCCGTATTTCTGGGTTCCTACAACAATAACGGCAAAACAAAGGATGCAAAGGCTTATCCTTAAAAGCCTTCCTTTATCGGCTCTCATCCATCAACCCCCTGAACCCCGGAATTTACCTCACGGATAATGCTTTCCATCTGATGATGGATATGGGTCTCGGCAAGAGTCTCGGCAAGATCCACATTACCGTCTCGAAGAGCATTGAGCATTTGAGTATGTTCCTCTTCCACGTTCTCGGCAATTTGCGCATCCTTTAAGTATATAACACGGAAACGATAGGAATGCTCCCTCAAGGCGGAAGCCACGCTTACAAGCCGCGTATTTCCGCAGGCTGCATAAATGGAGTCATGGAATTCAACGTCTTTTCGAATAGCACCCTCCAGATTATCTTTTTCGACACAGCTGATATACTGCCGGTGAATGCTTTCCAAAGCTTTTACCTGAGCCTGCTGAATCCGCTTGGCGGCAAGCCCGGTGGCAAGCTTGTCCAGTGCGGCACGAACCTCCAGTACGTCCATAATATCCTTTACCGACAGTTCGGACACATGCGTGCCCTTTCGAGGGATCATGGTTACGAGGCCCTCCGCCTCAAGCCTTCGTATGGCTTCTCGGACAGGTGTTCGGCTAACTCCCATTTGCTCGGCCAGGGATACCTCCATGAGCCTTTCTCCGGGTTTTATGTCTCCGCTTATAATGGATTTTCTCAATGTCTCAAAAATAACGTCGCGCAAGGGCTGATAACTGTCCAGTTTGAGCTTTGGTACCTTAAACATCTAAGTCACGTTCCTTTCATATCGAAAACGGGCCGGGAGAAGTTCTGCTTGCTCTGGGCCTATTCCACTCCTTGATTAATGGTTTTGACATGAAAAACCTTGTTATAGCGTTTTTTAAAATTCTCGGCGGCTTGAACTGCCGAGGCCTCATCGTTAAAAATTCCAAAAACTGTTGGGCCGCTGCCGCTCATACGGCTTCCCAATGCCCCCCAGCGTCTAAACATCCCCATTATTTCTGCCAATTCAGGATAGGCTTTAACCGTTACACTTTCAAGCACATTACGCATGCCCTCGGCCAGGGAGTGGACATCAAATTCCTCCAGTTGATTAATAAGTGCTGAGGTATGGGGTTTGTCCGAAACACTGTCCCATTTGAGGTTCTTATAGACCCAGGGTGTTGAAACAGAAAAATCCGGCTTTACTAGAACCACGTTAACATCCTTAAATCCAGGCAGAACCATAAGCTGGTCACCTATCCCCCTGGCAAGCTGAGTACCCCCTCTAAAACAGAAGGCCACATCGGCTCCCAGCGATTTGGAAAGCGCCGTAAGCTTAAAGAGAGAAAGAGGCTGTCCATACAAACGGTTCAGAGCTACAAGTACACCCGCCGCATTGCTGCTTCCCCCCGCAAGCCCGGCTGCCACAGGAATCCGCTTTGTTATGTCAATATGCGCTCCGCCCTTTTCCGGGATAGCTGAAAAAAAAACCTCTGCCGCTTTCCAGGCAATATTTCCGGAGTCCAGAGGGATATCCCGGCTTGAACATGAAAGGGACAGGCCCTCCTCCCGTTTTTCAACCCGTACATCGTCATAGAGGCCCACGGACTGCATAATCATTTCCACTATATGGTAGCCGTTAGGCAAGCGCCCGGTAACATCCAGTGACAGATTTATTTTTGCCGGCGTACGCACGGTCACTTCGCTCATAAGCACCTCTTATCTATTTATGCTTTCACCCTGACTGCTCAAGGGTGAAGTAACAATTCTAACTGCACGTCAGATAGCTGGAAAATCGTTTAATAAAGCCCATAAATCGTTGCATTACAGGTTTTGGACGCACATGGTATATTATATACAAAAAACAAAAAAAGTGCAATAAAGAGTGCCTGAACGCGCAGTTTCAGGCACTCCCATCTAGAAAAAAATACATGGCTCTATCCCACTACAAACAAGCGTTTTCCGGCCTCCAGCCTAACATCCGCTTCCAGTCCGTTTTCCTGAGCAAGCCTCCCTGGCGGAATGCGATAATGCTTGGCTATGCTCCAAAGGCTGTCATTGGGCTGTGAGAAGTAAAGAGTTATGGGAGCCCGCTTATTACTGTTGTCGTCTTTGTTGGGAATCAGGCTGTCGGTGGAAAGAACCTCCTCCGTCCGGGCTACACGCAGCTTAAGCTTAAGCTTAATGGACGCTTCAACCGAATCGGATCCGTTAATATCGAAGTTTACATCGTCAATGTAGAAGCAGGCTTCAACGACCTGCCAGTTGCCGTTCTCCGGAAGATTGAAGCTGTGGGCCAGAGGCAGCTCCGTCATCTGACTTTTCAGCTCTTTGTTTTCACCCTGGCATATGAAAACAATATCCACACCCACTGTTCCCTGGGCCTCAACCTTGTTTTCATTGAGCCGGGTGGTAAGTCCCCGCTCGGAAGCGCAAACCATAAGAACCTCTTCGAGCCGGGCATTATCCGTATCAAGCCGGATGCGGCCTCTTGCCTCATGATTGTCTGCAAGCTCCCTTTCGTCGATGACCAGGCTCTTTGAAGCCTTATTGAGGGTGAGTACATAATCCAGAGCATAGGCATCCTCAATAACCGTTTCTTCTTCGTTTACCATTGCCTGGGTATCGGTTTCCACCTCAAGAACCACTGCAACCTGAGTATTTAGCCCGTCGTTGTCCTCCAGGATATCAATATCCCAGCTTTTAAGTCCTGTGGACATGAAAAGCGAGCCGTCATTACCGGCGTTGACATTGGGTTCCAGCTTAACAGGGAACTCCAGTACCACCGTTTCAAGACTGTTTTCCATGTTATCGCCCTGATAGAGCAGGTAAAGCGTTCCCTTGGCTTCAACCTCAGGCTCTTCCTCCCTGTTATTGATCTCGGGAGAACCCAAATTTACTCTGGAGTAAAGAATTTCCTTTATCGCCGGGCTCCCGTTAGGCAACGCCAAAGTGTTCGATACCTTGGAAACCGCGTTGGCGTTGTCTTTAAGGGATACGATATTTACGGTACTGGTTTTTAAAAAGACATTTTCACCCGAAATTTCTCTGCCCAGCTCATCACTTTTAATTTCATAGAACCGAAGCAGCAGTGCGGTTACCGTACGTGCCACTATTTTTCTGCCATTTACTGCATTCGCTTCGGTATGCTGGCAGCGGCAGCGTGCAAAAACTCCTATTTCACCCTCCGTCTTAGGCTTGGGGCAGGAGACGGACCAGGGGAAACGAGCAACGATGCTTTCCGGTCTTCTGTCAGGTGTGTCGGAGCAATAAAGGATTCGATACTTGATTTCTCCGCTGACTTCCACCATTCGTCCGGATTTTTCAACGCCGGTGACAAAGCACTCTGCATCCGAGACCAGAACAGCCCCTACATCGGGTTTGCTGTCCGGCACGATAATGCTGTTTTCAAACAATTCCTCGGTCTGTCTTATTTCAATTGTGCGGTAGGTTCTTACCGGTCTTTTCAACAGCTCCATTTTTAATCTTGGACCTCCTCTTTTTAACCCTCATCCTTCATTCCTATTGATATGCCGGGCTTATGCAATGTATGACAGGCATACCGGGCATAAAATAAAAACAGCCTTTACACTATAAATGAATGAAAGCTTAGCGCTTTTATTCCATTTAACAGAGAAAAAGGCTGCAAAAAATTCGTCACAAGGATAAGGCCCAAAAAAGGACTCAGCTAACCATATGATTGACAGCAACTGGAACGATTTTAATTTCTACGGTTCGGGTAAGAATGTCGGTATAACTGTAGGAAACTTTGCGAGAGGCATTGATATCATTTTCAAAACGAACGATAAAAATGCTTGGATAGGCGTTTTCAACGATGCCTTCTTTGATAAATACTTTTTTTCGGCCCTTGTTGGCTTTTATCTGAATTCGTTTGCCAATACAGCCTTCCAGCTCTCGTCTGATTTGGGTTATAGAAGAATTATCCATAAAGACCACCTCAACAATCACTTTAAAAATTATAGCATAGAATGTCGAGGCTTGTCAACCAAAATAAATATTATAACCAGAGTG
>JAFADM010000023.1 GCA_023424865.1 Bacillota bacterium
GACGAGCTGACGGCCGAGGAAAACCTCTTCTTTTTTGGAGGCCTGTATGGTTTAAAAGGGGGAGAACTTAAACAGAAGGTAAAGTCAGTTCTTGAATTTGCAGGCCTGTCCGAGTTCGGTAAAAAACCTCCCTCTAAATTCTCCGGGGGAATGCAAAGACGGCTTAATATCGCCTGTGCATTGGTTCATGAGCCCGAATTTATAATTATGGACGAGCCTACGGTAGGCATTGATCCCCAATCCAGAAACTATATACTCGGGGCGGTAAAGAAGCTGGCCCAAAACGGCACCACCATTCTTTACACCTCCCATTATATGGAGGAGGTTCAGGCCATTGCGGATAGAATCGTCATAATGGATCAGGGGCGAGTTATTGCGGATGGAACGCTGAACGAGCTCATTGGTCGTATCCAGCACGAGGAAACGGTGCGCATTACCGCAGTCAATCCTGCCCAGGAGCTTTATGACGGTTTTATGGCTGTTCAGGGCGTGAAATCCGTCACCTGGAGCGGTGGGGAGTACCTCATCGTATCAGGGGCCGGTTCCGGGAACTTAAACCGTATCCTTACCGTTGCACTGCAAAATGGCGGCATTCTTAATCTGTCGGCAGATAAGCCCACTCTTGAGGATGTTTTCCTCACTCTTACAGGTAAAAAGCTGCGGGATGAGGAGGGGAGCCTGTGAACATAAAAACCTTCCTTGTTTTATTCATGCACTACTTCAGACGGATGACACGGGCCTTTATCAGCCTTTTTACCTTTGTGGGGCTGCCGGTGGTGATAACCGGATTGCTCAGCTATATCTATTCCTCCAATGCTGAAAAGGCGGGGCAGGAATTTTATATGAACGGCTACAACCTCATAAGCACCTCCTTCAGCATGCACATGATGGTGATGTTCCAGCTTAATGGCGGGCTGTATCTTTTGAATTATCTCTACTTTGATCTCATGCAGTCCATGAAATGGCGTTTTAAGGCCACACCCGTCAGCACTCACAGTATTTTATTTGCAGCAGCGGGAGCCTGCACGGTTTTTACAACGCTTCAGGGATGTCTAATCATGATTCTTTCCGGCATTTTCTTTGATGCTTACTGGGGTAATCCGTTTATTTCTGTTCTGGTGGTTCTCCTGGTCTCACTCATATCACAGCTTACAGGTATGCTGCTTTTAGTGCTTACCCGGAATATTGAAACCTCAGAGACCTTATCCTGGACAATAACCTGGGGAATGGCTATTATGGGCGGTATGATGTTTTCGCTGCCGGATACAGGCTTTTTTAAATTTATGGAGCTTTACGGCACACCCTATTCCCTGGCTCGTACGGCAATTTATGCCTCAGGCTTTTTGGGCAGCAATGTTTCCACGCTGCTCCTGGCACTGGGAGGACTTTCAGGCTGCCTGCTGCTCCTATGCGCTATTACCATACCCCTGGGAAGGAGGAGCCTTGTATGACACTCTTTCAATTCGCTCTTATTCGCAGTTGGAGAAAAAAATCCACCCTTATTTCCCTGTGCATTGTTCCTCTGCTTATGGTCTTTATGCCAACCTTCTGGACAGGATCCGGTGCCACCGGCTTTAATCTCTTTGGAGTCAATCTTCTCACAGCCGCCTTTCTGCTGGTGAGAAACATGATGACAGACAGAGTAACGGGAACGGTTATTCGTATATTTGCCGCTCCGGTAACTACTTTTAAGTATCTTTTGGAAAATCTTATGGGTTATATCCTTCTCCTGTGGATACAAATTTTTGTCTTCATCCAGCTGGGTGCCGGAAGATATGATTGGACTCAGGATATGACGATAAAGCTTATCCTCGGCTACTGGCTGTTTGCTGCCGCTGCCGCCGCTTTCTCGCTGGCCTGGAACTCTCTTTTTAAGAAAAGGTGGGTGTCCGACAGTATGTTCAGTATTGCGGTTTCGGTAATGTCCCTGGTGGGAGGGGTATTTGTTCCGTTATCCTTTTTACCACCATGGCTTCAAAAGCTGGGCATGCTGTTTCCCAACTTCTGGCTGTCCAACATTCTTCTTGACGCCCTTGGTGAGCAGTCCTATTATGGTATGGGTCTATCCTCTGCGGTACTTGTTCTCTATATTGTGATCTACCTCTTAATTGGAAGCAAGCGCCGACTGGAATAAAAGAGATGCCAATTATGGGAATATGGGTAATAATAGAGTTAAAGGCTTTGGAAAAGGAGAAAATGGCATGGGCTTTATTCCTCGGTCACCGGAAAAAGCGGCTTTAGCTTATCGGGGCCTGGGACTCATCCTTCTATATTTTATATGGATTCGGGAAGGTGCGGGGCTCTACAGCTTTTTTCTGCCCCCGGTTCTTTTAGCCCTCATGCTTGTACGCTGGCGTATGCCGGCTCTTAAGGCCACTCTCCTTCTGGATCAGGCCTTGATAGGCGCCTTGTCGCTGATCTATGGAAATAACAGCTTCGGTCTGGGCCTTCCACTTTTTGAAGCCTTTTATCTGGGCTGTCCCCTTTATGGTATTCCAGGTATACTTTTTGCTCTCATCCGGGGCGGAGACCCCGGATTATGGCTGCTTATGGGCCAAAGCGCCTTTGCAGGGATGGGGCTATGGAGCTGGCGACAGCAAAAAAATGAAGCCTTCCGCCAAATGGTGGAAGGCCGAAAGCAGTATTATGCGCTGGAGAATTTTAATCGTGAGCTTTTAGCTCTGGGGGTAAAAACGGCCAAAATGGCCCAGCTGGCCGAGCGAAACCGTATTGCCAGAGATCTTCATGACCGGGGAGGCCATGAAATCATTGCAGCCTATATGTCCCTTCAGGCTGCTCGCAGCCTTATGCATGATAATCGGCAGCAGGCAATGGAGCTCATGGAGGAGGGGCTTCACCGCCTGGAAGGGGGCGTGGGGCTTATGCGGGATACGGTGCATAATTTGGAGTCTACTCAGCCTCCTGGAATCCTAACCCTTCAAAAGCTTTGTGATGGCTTTACCCTTTGTCCCATTACCTTTTCCGTCTTTGGTGATACCTCAAGGGTGCCCGTATACCACTGGAGCATTTTAGAACCCTGTTTGAAGGAGGCACTTACAAACATCCTTCGCCATGCCATGCCGACAAAGGTTCATGTCGCGCTGGATATAACGCCCCACATCGTCCGGCTGATGGCAGAGAATGACGGTGTGAAGGACGATAAAAATCAGGGCAGGAAGAATAGCCATGAAAGTCCTTCCGTCGGAATGGGGCTTCGAAGCCTTCGCCTCAGGACGGAGGCAGTGGGAGGCAATTTATCCACGGACAGGGCAAACGGCTTTCGCCTGGTCTGTGTTCTTCCCCTAAACGGCTAACAGCATGAAAAGGAAGGTACTATGAAGCTATTTATAGTAGATGACGATCCCCTCATTTTGAAAAGTCTGGCAGCAACCCTCTCAAGAGAAGAGGATATAAGCGTGGAGGCTTTAGCTGAAAACGGAGAAAGGGCTGTCAGCCTGTGTGCCCAAAATCCACCGGATGTCATACTGATGGACATTCGTATGCCGGGCATGGACGGCATACAGGCAACCCATATCCTTAAAAAGCAGTTTCCTCACCTGAAAATTGTCATGCTGACCACCTTTCAGGATAAAGGCAATATCCAGTCAGCCCTAAAGGCAGGTGCGGAGGGGTATTTACTGAAGACAGACCGACTCTCGGATATGGCGGGCAAGCTGCGCCTGGTTTTGGAAGGAACGTCGGTGATAAGCAGCGAAGCTTTAAAAGCTCTGGCTGTGACTTCCATACCTTCAACTCAGGGGCTGACTCCCAGGGAGCGGGAGGTTCTGGAGCTGGTGGTTAAGGGACTTACCAACAGGGAGATAGGGGAACAGCTGTATTTAAGTGAAGGTACGGTTCGTAATGTGGTTTCGGTGATTATGGATAAAATGGATGTTCGCAACAGAACGGAGCTAAGCTCCGCAGTCCTCGGACAATAAGGCGATACTCCTTTATATAGTGAAGCTTTCTCTTTTTTCTTTTAGGCGGTAGTGATATGATCGAACGGAAATCCCACTATTTGGAAAATAAGGTGTCGTGTCATGAAACATAGAAACAAAAGCCTATTAGCCATTATAACGGCGCTGGGAATGCTTGCCTTAATACCCTGCGGGTCTTTCGGCGCTACACAGGAGCTGGGCTTCCGACTGTATACTTAGTTCCCTGACCGACGCTTTCATGTAAGTTAAATGGACAAACTGGCAATAATTTCAATAATCGGAAGGCAAATGAGAATCTTGTGAATATACTGTAGGTAGGCAATTGGGCAAAGTGAAGGCGATTACATGGAATATTGGGTAAAAGCGGAGCCCGGCGTGCAGATTTACGTTCACGACATTAATCCTTCCGGTCGCAACCCCATCCTGTTTATGCACGGCTGGCCAATAAACCACAAAATTTTTGAATATCAGTACAACGAATTGATACAAAATGGTTACCGCTGCCTGGGCATGGATGTCCGGGGCTTCGGACAATCCAGCAAGCCCGTCTACGGGTACGATTACAACCGTTCGGCAGACGATATACGCAGAGTCATTGAAACACTGGATCTCAAAAATCTTACCCTTTTGGGGCATTCCACAGCGGGAGCGGTGGCCATCCGCTACTTTGCCCGCCATGGCGGCCACGGTGTTTCAAAGTTGGTTCTTTGTGCGGCTGCTGCACCCAGTCTTATTCAACGCCCTAATTTTCCTTATGGTCTGACGGAAGGCGCGGTAATGGATTTAATTCGCAGCACCTACCAGGATCGTCCCAATATGCTGAAAACGTTTACAGGCATGTTTTTCAACCGCAAGGTATCCGAGCCCTTTGGCAACTGGGTAAACAATTTGGGTATGGAGGCGGCAAGCTGGGCAACCATCCAGGTGGCTTATGCATGGCTGTCAGAGGTTCTCTTTGACGATATGGCCCGAGTGAATGTGCCTACCCTTATTATGCATGGAGTAAAGGATCAGGTTTGCCTTTATCCCCTTGCGCTTGCCCAGCATAACGGGATTAAGGGCTCCCGGCTCATTCCCTTTGAGAACAGCGGCCACGGCCTTTTTTATGATGATAAGGATAAGTTCAACAAGGAGCTTATGGCTTTTGTCGGTTAGTAAAGGCCAGAACCTCCTCCAGGGTAGGCAGGGAGGATTGGGCTCCCTGTTTCATAACAGTAAGGGTTCCTACGCTATTGGCAAAGTCCACAGCCTCATCAATGGTTTTCCCCTCAGACAGAGCAACGGCCAGGGCTCCGGAAAAGGAGTCTCCCGCTGCCGTTGTATCCACCGCCTCAACCTTGGGAACGGGCTTGTGAATAATGTGCTCACCGCTGTTATACACAACGCCTTTGCTTCCAAGGGTGATAATAATCCGGGGAATCCCTTTGGCTTTAAGATAATGAATCGCCTCCCGGGCACTCTCTTCCGAATCGGGACGGATGCCCGTCATAAGCTCACATTCACTCTCGTTGGGTGTAAGGATATCCACCATTTTAAGCATTTGGTCGTCCAGCACTCTGGCCGGAGCCGGATTGAGAATGACCTTTACACCCTGCCTTTTAGCCAGATAAATGGCGGCCTGTACCGATTCCAGCGGAATTTCCAGCTGGACTAGAAGAAGGGCGCTGTCTTCGATAACGGATCGGCTAAAGGCAACTCTTTCTGCTGTTAAGCTGGAATTGGCTCCCGGATCTACAATAATGCAGTTGTTTCCATCCTTAATGAGTATGACTGCAATGCCGGTAGGGGTATCTCCGGCGACTTCAATGCGGGATACATCAACCCCATGGCTTGACAGGTTGGCAACAAGATCCCTGCCGAACAAATCGTCTCCCACACAGCCCAGCATGGTAACCTCGCCGCCTAGCTTGGCGGCGGCCACCGCCTGATTGGCTCCCTTGCCGCCTGGAGCGGTCATGAATCCGCTTCCAAGAAGGGTTTCGCCTATTTGCGGGATTTTAGGCGTGGTAATGACTAAATCCATATTAAGGCTGCCTACCACTGTAATTTTTTTTGACATAGTTCTCCTCCTGTTATGTTAGGATTGTGTAAACGTTTACACAAATTTTGCAATTAACAAATTGCAGTTCATCTAAAAGGGCTTAAAGCTGCTTCACTGAATCCCTCACAATGAGTCTGCGCGGAATAACCACCTCTCTGGGCGGACCGCCATAGGTTCCTTCCATCCTGTCAAATAAAAGAGCGGCAACGCTTTTTCCGTAATCCCCGCTGTCGTTGGTTACCGTTGTAAGCCGGGGACGAGTAAGCTCTGCAAAGGGAATATCGTCCATCCCGGTCAGTGATATTTCATCAGGGACATTTATTCCCATCTCGTTAAAGGAAGCCAGGATGCCGAAGGCAATAAGATCATTGGCACAGCAGATCGCCGTGGGCCTTGGGGAGAGTGAGGAAAAATACCTGCCTGCCTTATAGCCTGCCTGCATGGAAAAGCCCATTTCGAAGCAGTAATCCTCGGAAAAAGAGCAATTTTGTTCATCCAGTGCCTTTAAAAAGCCGTATTTGCGGCGGGAGGCGATTTCCGAGTCCCCAGGGCCTCCGGCAAAGCCAATTAAGCGATGTCCACTGTCCAGAAGGTGCATGGTGGAAAGATAGGTGCCCTGGCCTCGAATGCCATGAACCGTGTCAAAGCAGGCATGCTCATAGGAATTGGCCAATACCACGGGAACAGAAAGCCTTTGGAGAGCCTCTACCACATGGGGAGCCGTATGGACGGAGCACAGGATAATTCCATCGGAGAGTATCCGGCTTGCCATTTCAACGGCAAGAAGCTCCTCACGGGGATCCTCATTGGTATTGTACAGGGTGACCGCATAGCTTTTTTCCTTTGTATAGGCCTGAACGGAACGGGCCAGTCCCGAATAAAAGGGGTTGCCGATATCCGGTACTATAAGCATAAGCTGCCGGCTCTTTTTGGTTTTTAAGGCCTGTGCCATGCGACTGGGCACATAGCCGAGACGCTTGACAACCTCCTCAATTTTCTCTGCCGTAGCCGCGTCCACATAACCTGAACGGTTCATATAGCGCGATACGGTAGCTATGGAAATCCCTGCTTCACGGGCGATATCCCGTATGGTGTATTTCTGACGTCCCATAAGCTCCTCCCAATTACCGCTCACTGGCGCAGCTTTAATATATGTAAACGGTTACATATATTTTAAGCCTTAATTCTCGAGAAAGCAAGCAGGAGTGGAAAATGCCACAGGTTACACTTAATGGTGCAAAATGGGGATGTAAAAAGGATTTCATTTAATCCACTATATCAAAGGTGTAAAGGCAGGGGTTTTCTTTGCTTACTCCAAGGTGGGGTATATCTATTGAATTCATTTTAAGCTTTATTCCCAGTGTTTTTTCTAAACCATACATGCGCCCACCTGCACAACTTTCATAATATAATTCAAACGGCGCTGTAAATTTTCCTTTCAGAGTATGTCTGTAGCACTCGTCACAGGCAAAGGCTATGGTTATAGTATTGTTTTCCTCGTTAAAAACGATGCTTCGTGTCTTTCCCGTATAATCCTTTACAAAAGTGTTTAAGTATAATTCCAATCTTACTGGAAGGGGTTTATCTGCGTGCTCCAAGGCAAATGCCTTTCGAATTTTATCATATCCGGTACCCTGACAACCGCCTTGCCGCTCCCAAAGCTTAAAGCGTTGCTCCTTGGTGAGATGTTTGCCCATTGCTTCCATAAACCTGTTATCGCACTCGTTTCCTCCGTATGCTTGTACAATATCTTCAAATACAGGCAATATATCTTCTGGAATCCCGTTATTTCGTCTTTTCATAATGCTTAACATCGTTTTCAATTGATTAAGCCTCCCGACCCCTTTTTTCTTTCCTCAGTTTTATAGGCACATACCTTTGCAGCTGCTCATAGCCAAGGCCCGTTTTTATTTCCTTGTCATTATAGGTCATATTCCCCATGATGTCACGTTCTCTGTCAAGTATAAAATTCGTTCCCTCCAACCATTTCAGGATTTTGTTTTCTACTTTCACAATGCTGTCGTCATCACCGTCAATGCATACTGCGGAAGCGTACAAGCCGCCTTCGAACTCAATGACTTCATAGGCCGCGGCAGCCATTTCTCTGACACTCTCATGCACACCATATAACCATCTGAATTTTCCGTCGTTTCTTCTGCACAAAAAATCAGCGCAATCAAAGATAACGCATTTTTTCAAATTGCTATGCCTGCCAATCCAAAACATTAAACAGTCTTCATTGAACAATTCACCAAAGCTTTGATACTGGGACGCCAGCGCCAAGAATTTCGGCAGCCTCACAACCATCACATCCGGGATTTTCTTATCAAGCCTTTCGGTTATTTCCAGCAAACGATTCACAGTAGCCGGGTTACCGTTGTAATCAACATTGACAAGCTGCCCTTCAATCTCTTGCGCTTTTTCGTAAAGCAATTTCACATCCGCATCCTTCGCAAAATCCGCTTTTTTGATTTGCTTGATAAATTCCAGAACGATGGACTTCAACTCATACAGAAGTGATACCTCTTCGTCAATGCCGTTGACTTTTTTCCCGAGAACCTCCAATACAACCTTAGAATCCGGTGCGTCAAATATGCGCTGGATATCTTTTATGCTTATGTTCAGTTTACGCAAAATCAATATCTGCTCCAGCCTTTTTACTGCAGCCTTGTCATACATTCTGTAGGCGTAATCATCGCTTCGGGTGCTGGCTATCAGTCCCATGTCTTCATAATATTTCAATGCGCGTGCAGATATATCGTATTTTAATGACATCTCCCGTATTTTAATTAGTTCACTCATATTTTTGCCTCCATAATGAATTATTATAGCCATTATAGAGTACGACGCAACGATCGAGTCAATTAAGTGTTTGAACAGATAGTCAAATCCCAACATTAAATGGACTACCGCCTTACAGGCTAATCAAAGTTGCGTACAGGCTGCACAGGTTTATAAAAAAGGGGCCGCGGAAGTGTACCGCAGCCCCTTTTTCTACGCGGTGCGTTCATCCCACCGGCTTGAGCTGCAGGTACTCAATAAGCGGCTCAAGGCTGGCTTTGAAAACAAAGAAGAAGGGACGGGCTTTTATATCAAGAACGAGAAGTATGGGAGGCTCTTTATCCTGGATAATAAAGAAAACCTGGCTTACATCCTTAATACCCGCTCCGTTTAAGTACTTGTTTTCGATAGCGACCTCCTTGTCAAAGGGGATACGAACCACATAGCCTATGGACGGGATGGGGGAAACCTTGGTATAAAGGCTCTCAATGCTTTTTACGGCATTGATGACTTCATTCTGTATATCCATGGTCATCGGTTCCCGGCTAATAACCTCGCCTTTAGCGATATCAAACACCTCAATATTTCCGGTATTTGCGCTTTGGGTATCGGAGGCTGTGAAATAGCCCACAAGACTGGTGCTGTCAAACCTTTCGGAATAACTTAAAAGTGCTTCATACTTATTTGATGTGTTTCGGGCTGAAGCGGCCGTATAGCCATTTAGTGCGAGAAGGCCCAATACCAGTACAGTTCCTATTATTCCTGCCGTTTTACGCTTAACACTAATGTAAATCACATTGCTGCCGCCCTTGCAAATTTTTACTC
>JAFADM010000070.1 GCA_023424865.1 Bacillota bacterium
GTTGTAATAATCCCCAGAAACAGAACCACTATATAAAAACCCGTCATTGGTATGCTCCCTGCTAGAGCCGAATATCAATAGTACGTCCCGACGGCTCTCGATCTGAAAACTTTTTGTCTTTTTCCTCGTCCTTTGCAGCTTTCTTTTTACGCGGCTCCTGCTTTTTGCCGCCTCTTTGCTGATCTTCCTTAATGACGGCCTTTTGCGCTTCGTTACGGTGCTGTACCGTATTTACGCTTTTGCCGGCTTGCTGGGCAGAGCTTTGTGCCTGCTGCTGGACTTGGCTGATTAGACGCTGCTGCTCTTCATTTTGAATTTTTGCGGTTTCATTCACCTTGGGCATGAGAATTTGGTAATCCACAGGCCGAATGGACATAGGAATCACTCCTTTACTAGAGAGGGCCTACTCTTACATCGGCACCATCATAATACAAGCTGCAATGATGCACTTCCTCTTTAATATAAAGCAAACCGCTTCCGATGGCAACCTTTACTCCCGGATAAGCACTTCCCTCGATCTGAATTCTCCCTTTTGAGCTTTGCTTCAGTTTTTGCTCTATTTCAATGATTTCCTTACGATACTCAACAATTTTATTCTCATAAAAGAATTTTGATCGGGTGCTTTTAGCCAACAGCTCCCTTTTTTCCGGAGTGAGCTCTGTAACCGACTCCATTTTCTTTAATAAAGTCATAGCCTGATTGGCCTTAACAAGGGCATCCTCCACCAAAATGATATCATTTTTCAAAAATTTAAGACGCTCACGCAGCATAGGATCCACTCCCACCTCCAATGAAGTGGCTGTGGACATAATATTCCCCAGCATTTTAAGGGATGCTTTTTCGCCCACACGAACAACGCCTCCCACTAAAAGTCCTTTTCGGCCACCAAGCTCCAGAATCTTGCCGCACTTGACATCACAATGCATAATAGCCTCAGAACGAATATCTCCGGCTGCTTCCACCTGGGCACTTTCAATAAATTTGGCTATAATGTTGCCGCCGGCAATAAGAGTGCCTTTACCAGCCCCCTGCATACCCCTTTTTAATATGATATTTCCTTTAGCTTTTAAGACAGCACCTTCAACGACACCACTGACTTCAATATTTCCCCCGGCTTCCACTTCAAATCCCGAGAGCACATTGCCGCGAATGGAGACGTTCCCTATAAATCGGATATTTCCTGTCGAATTATCCACATCTGCTTTAACTTCATGTGTCGAAAAAACACTGATTTTTCCTTCAGAGTATAGCACCTGACCGTCAATTTCAGAGATCAGGGTCTGCCCGTTCGAATCAATACTGACATTCCTGCCCTTTGGGAGAAGAGCCGGTTTCCCATTGAGCGCACGAAGCTCCTGTCCTATAACCGTTTTTCCTCCTGTGCCTTGAAGAGGTGGTATAAGCATGGCCAGAGGCTGGCCCTTATTTATGTTTTCGATTTGGTTCGTTTCCTTGTAATTGACTGAACCGTCATCGGATATGACAGGAAGTAAATTCTGTTCAAGATTGACTAAAAATTTAACCTCACCATTTTTACCGTTGATAGGATATGTACCTTCCGCCATAAGCTCCGGATTGTCATAAACAGGATTCTGAACAATGCCACGGATATTTTCAACCTTCATACCAAAAACAACGCCTTTGGAATAAAGACTTTGCACAATGGCCTCAACAGTAAGCTGCTCACCTTTTTCCGTATCTTCTTTAAGGGTGATGAATGCCTTCATTTTGTCTTGGGAAACAGAAGGCTCAATGACACAAAGGACTATACTGTCATCCATAGGTATGCTCCTTCCTATTTCTTTAAGTTTATCGAGATAAGAAGTGGCAAACAATAGGTCAATAGACCTGATTAATCCATAATGGTGGCTTTTAACCTTTCCAGCTTGCCCCGCATACGCAGAATAGCCTTAGTATGAAGCTGAGAAATTCTTGATTCCGATACCTTCATAAGAAGGCTTATTTCTTTTAATGTCATCTCCTCGTAGTAATAGAGCGTAACGACCATCTTTTCTTTTTCAGGAAGCTTGTCAATGGCATCGGCTAAGGTTTCCTTAATCTCGAGAATTTCAACCCTTTGTTCAGGCCGTCCCGAATCACGATCCAGAGACATGGGATCCATTCCGGCCTCATGATTCTGTTCCAGGTAATCCTCAAGAGAAATCATCTGAGACATGTTTACCTCTTGAAGAAGTTTGTTCAGCTCATCATGGGATATTCCCATCTTATCTGCAATTTCCTGATCGCTGGCCGAGTGACCCAATTCATTTTCCAGCTCGGCGTAAGCTTTTTCCAGCTCCTTGCCCTTTTTTCTTAAAGACCGGGGAGCCCAGTCCTGATCCCGTATACTGTCTATAATAGAGCCTCTGATTCGTAAAGAGGCATAGGTTTCAAATTTAACTTTTTTTGCTATATCAAATTTATCAATGGCATCGATTAACCCAAAAACGCCGTACCCAATAAGATCATCATACTCCACATTTGAACCGAAGTAGATGCTTAAGCGGCCCGCCACATATTTAAGCAGATCCGCATACTCAAGAATAAGCTGCTCCTTTAAAGCCGGCTCTCTTGATTCGCTGTATCTTTTCCACAGTTCCTGCTGCTTTTGTAAAGCAGTTTCAGACATGATAAACCTCCGCTACGAGTCCAATTCTCTTTTGATAAAATCGGCTACAGGATAGGGATCAAAATCTCTGGTACGTGAATTGGCAGAATTGTCGGCAACCAAATCGATAATATTGCCCTTTCCCTGGTTCTCTCCCCTATCTGCTCCCAGCATTTGTTCCTCTAATCTGTCCCTTTCTTCCTTTTCTTTCATTTTAGCCAGAGCTTCCATTATACTCCCGATTGTCCCGCGAACCAAGATCCCTATAAAATAAAAGATCACCATGGCTGCAAGCATATACCATAGGTTATCACTGCCGGAGTGTCCGTTTAACAACTCCACCATGCCGACCCATAGAGCTCCTCCTATGCCAAAGAACAAGGGGAGCTTTCTGATGTAATCCATAACATAACCACCTATATATATTTAATACCAAATCCAATGGATTTTACCATTAATCTGCCGTCGTCTGAGGCAATCTCGATAGTCCGCCCATAGTTGCCGCCCGTATCCTCCGCCAAAATGGGAATTTTCAATCCTCCTAAAATGACTTTGGTAGCTTCCGTATTACGTTGCCCTATTTTCATCGTTTCATTTACACTGGAAAAAGCAAACATCTGGGCTCCGCCTGCTATTTTTGCTATCAAATTTCTTCTGTCTGCCCCAACATGCTGCATTTCTTCTACAAGATCGGCTATACAGGTATCAGCAAACTTTGCCCGGTTGGCCTGTGATGTTGAAATAGCTGAGCTAGGGAGCATTATATGTGCAAGACCGATAATTTTCTTTCTATTATCAAAAAGCGCGATTCCAACGCACGAACCCAAGCCGAGAGTGGTTAATACCGAAGGGTGATGAGCCACCTTCATGTCGGCCATACCTACCTTAATCAATTCAGCCATTCTTAAACTCCCAATGCCTCTAATAGACGGACATAGGATACTTCATCCGGAATTAGAAAAAAGTCTCCGATAACGCTGTCCATACCATCTGTAAATTCATTTTCAATATATAATACTGTGTCTGAGTGCCTTCCGAATTCAATGGCCGGAACACTTAAAATGGCTCCTGCCATATCCACTGCCAATGCCGGTACATCGGAAACAATGGTCAGGTTGGTAAGAGCCGATAAGGCAGTTAGGTAAGAACCGGACAGAATATTGCCAACCTCTCTTAAGGCAGACATGTTAAGCTCATCGAACTCCAGTTCCTTGTCCAGGGACTGGCCCAGCAGGATATTAACCAGAAGCTGTGCAGAACGGGTATCCAGCATAAAAAGGATATTACCCTTTATGTCACCCATAACACCCAATAAAATACCGACAACCTGAGTCTCTGCTCCTCCCAGAACTTCATTCACTTCCGCGAACTTCATGACCTTTATTTGAGGAACTTTCATATCAATTTTTTTGTCAAGCATTTTAGCCAGTGCCGTAGCTGCATTTCCGGCCCCAATATTACCGATCTCCCTAAGCACATCCAGCTGAAAACTATTCAATCCATTGAGCTCAAGACCTTCTGCCATTTTCTAATACACCTTTCTGTCGGCTTATTAAGCCGAATTTCATGTCTTAATCCTTAGCTGTCAGTTCAGAAATAAGCTTTTCAATATTTAGAAGAGTGACCAGTCTCCCGTCAATCTTTCCAATGCCGGTAATAAAATCAAGGGTCCGATCATTGGTGATGCTCGTAACACTTTCGATTTCCTTGCTGTTAAGCAGAACCACCTCTGCCACGGAATCCACCACCACGCCGATGGTAATGTCATTGAGCTTAAACATAATAATCCGTGTATCGTCATCGGCTTCCTTTTCAGGAAGTCCGAACTTTAGCCTTAAGCTGACAATAGGGATGATTTCTCCTCTTAAATTGACCACACCCTTAATAAAGGATGGGGTTGTGGGTACCCGTGCGATATTCATTATTTTTTCAATAATGGATACCTTATGGATATCCGCACCGAACTCCTGATCTGCAATCTTAAATACGACAAACTGCCTTGTATCCAGGCCTTCCGCTACTTTCTCCATGGATATTCTCCCTTCCTTTACAGCGCCAGTGTATTGACATCTACAATCAGGGCTACGTTGCCGTCACCCAGAATGGTAGCGCCTGCGATGCATTTTACCCCTGACATCACTTTGCCCAGGGACTTAATAACAATTTCCTGCTGACCGATAAGACTGTCCACAATAAAGGCCGACAGCTTATCTCCCTTTTTAACGATTACGGAGGTTAAATGCTTCTTTTCGCTGTCGGGTACGGCGCCCTCCACGTTGAGAATCTCATCCAGACGAACGATGGGAATAACATTGTTGCGAAGCAGCATCACTTCCTGATTGCGCACTCTCTTCACATCGTGAACCTTGATATTGGTGATTTCCTGAATAGAGCTTAAAGGAATGGCGTATTTCTCCGCGCCGACCTTTACCATAAGAGCCTGTATAATGGCCAGGGTTAAGGGCAGGCGTATAATAAACTTACTTCCTCTCCCGGTTCTGCTGTCTACCTCAACCATGCCGCCCAGGGCTTCTATTTTCGTTTTAACCACATCCAGGCCTACGCCCCGGCCCGAAAGATCCGTAACCTTATCGGCAGTACTGAAGCTGGGCTTGAACAGGTACTCAATAATTTCCTTCTCAGATAGGGCGTTGGCGGTTTCAGGGGATTCCAGCCCTTTTTCCACAATCTTGCGGCGAACCAGGGGAATATTAATGCCGCGACCGTCATCCTCGACTTCAATAATAACATTGTTGCCGTCCTGGTAAGCTCTAAGATAGATGTGACCGGCTGCGCCTTTTCCGGCCTTTTCTCTTTCCGCCTTGTTCTCCAGGCCATGGTCCGCGGAGTTACGCAAAATATGGATAAGAGGATCTCCGATTTCATCAATAACCGTACGATCCAGCTCGGTTTCCTCACCGGACATTTCCAGTTCAATATCCTTGTCCAATTCGCGTGCTATATCTCTTATCATACGGGGGAAACGGTTGAAAACAGTTTCAACGGGAACCATTCTTACCTTCATAACCGCGTCGTGAAGACTTGTGGTTATGCGCTCCAGGTATTCAATGGATTCCGTGTCCGCTCCGCTGTCCTTGCTATGACTGGATTCATCCAGACGGGTTTTAATGATAATAAGCTCGCTGACCAGGTTCATGAGCGTATCCAGGCGATCAATATCCACACGAACCGTCTTTCCGGTCTTTTGCGCCTTTTTGGCTGTGGTTTCGCCTTCCGAAGCCGAGGTTCTTGATACAGGAGCAGAAGAAAGGGTTGTCCCTCCTGTTTTGGAGACTTTAGCCTGAACGTCAAGCACGGTGACCGCAGCCTCATTCTCAGCAGCCTCCAGTGTCCCTTCCGCGTCTTCAATGAGGGATGTGCCTATCCCTAATACATTGACATCCTTTATCTCAGCAACTGAGTTAATTTCCTTAATGAAGAATTCCTTGGTCTTTTTACTAATGACAACAACGGTAAACTCATTATCAAAGCGCTCGTCTTCAATGTCCTCTACTTTTGGCACCGACTTGATAATCTCAGAGTTCCGCTCGAGTATCTGGAAAACGATGAAGGCTCTTGCAGCCTTTAAAAGGCAACCCTTATCCACTTCCACATGAATTTGGAAGACATTCATTCCCGAATCAAGAGCCTTTCGTATGATGCTTCTTTCATACTGATCAAGGCTGACTCGCAGGGTGCCGTCACTTTCACTCAAAGGTGCAGCCTGAGTCTCTTCCGGATGAGAAGGTGCCGAACTTTCCTGTACCACAGGTGTAGCCGGTACGGCAGCGGTCGTATGTACAGCTTCGGGAACTTCTCCCTTTTGAATCCGTCCCAGAGCCGCTATGACATCATCATAGGTTTCCGCCCCCTCATTACCGGTGGCTACAATTTCATTCACATAGCCTTCCAGTGCATCCAGGCACTTAAAAAGAACATCGACGCTGTTGGAATCAGCCGTCATCCGTTCCTTTCGGAAATCATCCAGCACGTCCTCCATATCATGTGTCAGCCTTTGCATTTTCACAAAGCCCATGGTTCCGGACATTCCCTTAATGGTGTGGGCAACGCGAAATATTTCATTGAGCACCGCCTTGTCCCTGTTATTTTTTTCAAGTCCCAGAAGGGAGGCGTTGAGACTTTGCAAATGCTCACGCGATTCTTCCACAAATATATCCAGGTATTGATTCATATCCATTACCGGCGCACCCCCATGTATTTCATAATACTTTTTGGTATATCATGTAGCGGAACTACTTCGTCGACTATTCCCAGCTCAACGGCTGTTCTGGGCATTCCATAAACGATACTTGTACTTTCGTCCTGTGCCAGAATGTATGTATTTTTCTTTGTCTGCTTCAAATTCTGCAAGCCCTTGCTTCCGTCGCTTCCCATACCTGTCATGATGACTCCGATAAAGTTTTCGGCACGGGAGCGCGCCAGAGAATTCATCATTCCGTCCACACTGGGCCGGAACCCTCCCACAGGCGGACCGTTGACCAGCCGGACCCGGGGCGGATAGGTTCCTTCGGCAAAGGTAAAATGGATATTGCCCGGAGCCACATAAGCATGCCCCGGCTTCAGCTCGTCATCCTCCTCCGCCTCTTTTACAGAAAGGCGGCTGTTTTCATTCAGACGAACAGCCAAAGAACGCGTAAAGCCCGGAGGCATATGCTGTACAACAACAATAGCCGCGGGCAAATCGGCAGGGAATTCAGGCATAATGGTGGATAAGGCTCTGGGGCCACCGGTTGAAACCCCTATGGCAATGATATATTTTAATTGATTGCCCCCTGTTCCGAAAGTAAGAAGAGGGCGCTCAGTAGGTTTCTTTTCTATTTTTCTAATTTTTTCAGCTTTTTTAAAGTTTCTGTAGGCAACTTTTATTTTGTCGATGATTTCGCTTCGCTTCATTTCATCGGACATATTAAATACATTTTCCGGCTTGAGTATAAAGTCGATGGCACCTTGCTCCAATGCACGAATGGTGGCAAATTCACCTTCTCTGGAGAAGCTGCTCACCATGACAACCCCATAGGTTCCCTGCTTTTGCAGGTTCTCAAGGCAGGTAAAGCCATCCATCACGGGCATTTCCACATCAAGCGTCACCAAATCGGGCTGAAGCTCTTTGGCCTTTGCCAAAGCGTCCAGTCCGTCTTTTGCGCTCCCTATAACCTCAATTTCCGGATCCATTTCTAAAAGATTCTGAAGAATACGCCGCATTAATGCCGAATCATCTACTACCAGAATCCGTATTTTACTCTCGCTCATTTGCTCGACCAGCCTTTTTTCAGCAGTTTTCTTTGTGAGTCAAAAATAAAGCCGATGAGTTTTTCTCTGTCCTTTTCCGTTATGTCTTCAAATTCCACGCCTACCTCATATTTAAATATACCCTTATCATCAACATTAATAACACGGACTATTTTACCGACATATGTAACAGTATCACCTTCATTAATATTCAAGATTCCTTCAATGTACTGCCCTACTTCGGCTTTCTCCCTTAAAAGAAGGCACATGCCCCCTCCGCTGATATCACGGGTAACAGTCTTCTGAAACTCACCCCGTTCCTTACTGGGAGTGCCTCTTTTGGCGTAAATCCGGATTTTGATATCTTGAGCGGCAAGAAAACGAAAATAAATGCGGCGCTGTATTTTTTCAGGCTGGCTAGTCGCTTTAATACGCAGAAGATAAATGCTTCCCGCTAAAATTCTCTCAAGGCACACAGCCTCAAATTGATATAAATCACCGTTTTTTAGAAAAACAATACTCAAAAGCTGATCGCGATGCACAGGATAATTGCGGCCTTCAAAAATAGGTGCTAAAATATCCAAAGCTCCGTCAGGACCGCCTGATTCAAGACGGCTGACTAAAAAGGGCAGGATCCTTTCCCCTTCTTCGTTTATTAGCTGCATTTCCAATCTCGTACCTATTTCCAGAACCGTATTACTCATAATAAACCTCGATATATCTTAATGTAGACTTTATCTTCATTTGGTGCAATATTCCATGCCATTATAGCATACAGCTGCAAATTTCACATTAAAACGCGCCGATTTTAATTAAAAAGCCTAACCTTTAAAGGCATTAAAAAAAAGACAGCAATTTTGCTATAAAACCTTTAGCTCCCCCAGCACCCTCCGCTTGAGGTATATCTTCCGAACCTATCAAGGTTCGGGCGATATCGGCAATATTCCTGGCGGCCTTTCCTCTTGGGTTTTCCAGGCTGAAAGGCTTTTGCTGCTTTACCGACCGGATTACGCTTTCATCATACAAAATATAACCCAGCTTTAAAAGCTTTAAGGACAGGAACTTTTCCGATACGGCGGTGAGCTTTCGGATTATTTCATCAGCTTCCTTGGGGGATTCAACACGGTTAACAACCACATGAATCTTCTTTTTCTTATCCCTTCTGGAAACTGTTTTTACAAGGGCATAGGCATCTGTAATGGATGTGGGCTCAGGAGTGGTAACCAGAATGATTTCGTCTGCAGCCATAATAAAGCTGATAACATTGGACGAAAGACCGGCACCCGTATCAATAAGAATAAAGTCAAAATGCTTATCCAGCAAAGCGATATTCATTACAAATTTGCGAAGCTTTTTCCTGTCCAGGTGGATAAGTTCTTCCATACCTGAGCCGCCTGACAGGAATTTAATATTTTCAGGTCCTTGGGCAAGTATATCCAAGATTTCTTTATCATCATGTATTAAATCAAGAATGGTGTGCTTGGATATAACCCCTAGAAGGACATCAATATTGGCAAGGCCAAAATCCACGTCCAGAATTACAACTCGAAAGCCCTGCCGGCTTAAGGCAATGGCCAGGTTAACCGTAACATTGGTTTTCCCCACACCGCCTTTTCCACTGGTAACGGTTATGACCCGCGCGTTTTTTACAAGGACTTCTTCATCCTGCTTTAAAGAAGCCACACTATTCTTACGATCGACTATTTTACGAAGCATTTCTGCCTGATCACTCATAGGCACCTCCCTGACCTCCAGTAAGCAACATGTACCTTCACATGACTAACCGACTCCGTTGGAGTGAAGCAACCCGCTTATTATGGCTCGGGGACTTGCAATCTCCAGATCGTCAGGTACGCTCTGGCCTGCGGTGGTATAGGAAAGCGGGCGTCCCGTCAAATATCTGGCATTAACAATAATACCGGGTGAAGCAGCTTCATCCAATTTTGTAAACAGAAGCTTGTAGTTTTTAATGTAAGAATAGCTTTCCAATACTTCCCTTACAGTCGAGCGGGAAGCATTGGCACTTATAACGAGGTAGGTTTCATCGGCGCTTACGTTTTCCACCAGCTGCTTAAGCTCTTCGCTGTGAGTTTTATTTTTATGGCTTCGGCCTGCCGTATCCACCAGAATCAGATCCATGTCCGACATAGCTCTTATGGCTTCCTGAGCTTCTTCGGGAGTATAGACAATTCGAATGGGCACCTTCAGAATTTCGCCATAGGTTTTAAGCTGCTCTACAGCTGCAATGCGGTAGGTGTCGGAGGTGATAAGTCCAACCTTAAGCTGCTTGTTCAAAGAAAAATCGGCGGCGATTTTAGCAAGCGTCGTCGTCTTGCCTACGCCTGTGGGTCCAATAAACATCGCCACATGAGGCCTTTGCTCACTTTTTATGTTTATGGGTTCAGGCTCTCCCATAAGCACCAGCATAATGCGGTAGGCAACGGTAAGGGTTTCCTCAAATGCCAGGGAGTCGCCTTCCCTTTCCTTTACCTTTTCAACAATTTTATCAATAAGCTTGTTGTCCACATCCTGATCCTGCAAAAGGCTTCTCAGCTTCTCCAGGCTCTGATTGTCCGCTGCCTGGCCCTCTGTCTCATCGCCTCTTGCCGCGGTGGACAGCTCACCCTTTCGGGCTGCTTCCTCACTGGGCAATTTTTGGTTTACTGACCGAAGAATTTGCTCCAGTATGCCTTCCATGCTTTTTACCTTGTTTTCAAGATCCTGATAGACCCCTTCCTCCTGTGCTTTAGGACGGGAATAGGGATCAAGCTGTGGGTGGACCCTATTTTTCTCAGAACTGGGAATTGCCATGCTTTGTTCTGCCGGGGTATATAAAGGGGTGGTCATGGCAGCCATAGGCTGAGCCGCTGCTTCTAAAATAGAGGCCGCTACTGGTGCACCCATGGTTTCCGCTTTTTTTTGCAGCACGGCCTTATAAAGCTCTGCCTGTGATTGTGCAGAGGATATAGCCGTGGTTTGTACTTGTACAGGGGCTTGAGGCTTTTTGGCCGGCCTGCCCAAATCGTCGTCAATGGCTGCAACCACTTCAAAGGACGCGGGCTTTAAAAAGCTAAACAAACCCTTGGGCTTTACTTTTCTGCTGCTCATAATGACGGCCTCGCTGCCTAATTCCAGCTTAACCTTCATCATGGCTTCCTGCATATCCTTACAGGTGTATCTGCGAATTATCATGCTTCGTTATCCTTTCTACAGACTCACCATACCCACAGCGTTAACCTCCAGGGCAGGATCCAGTTCATTGTAGGATAAAACCACAAGGCCTGGTATCGCTTGCTCCGTAAGCCTTTTGAAATAAAGACGCACAACGGGAGAGGCCAGAATTATGGGCTGTTTTCCGCTTTGGGCAATCTTTTCAGATAATGCAGCCGCATGGTTTACAATCCTGTTGGTCATGCTGGGCTCCATGGCTATGTAGGATCCGGCTTCGGTTTTTTGAACCGATTCCATAATGGCTTTTTCCAATTTGGGATCCAGTGTAATCACATCGGAATTGTTCCGGTTGATATAGGTATGGGAGATAGCCCTTCCCAGAGCTTGTCTCACATATTCGGTAAGCATATCGGGATCCCGGGTGATGGGCGCATAATCCGCAAGCGTTTCCATAACAGTTACCATATCCCTTATGGAAACACCCTCCCTTAACAAATTGGCCAGTACCTTTTGAATCTCACCCAGGTTCATCAGTTTAGGCACCAATTCGTCCACAATGGCAGGATTCGTGCCCTTCACATTATCAATAAGCAGTTGCACATCCTGTCGGCCCATAAGTTCATGGATATGCCGGCGTACAATTTCAGTCATATGGGTAGCCACAATGGAAGGTGTATCCACTACCGTATAGCCCAGCATTTCAGCTCTGTCGCGCTGATTCTCCTGAATCCAGAGGGCGGGCAGACCAAAAGCGGGTTCGGTAGTGGGAATACCGCTGATACTGGCATCCGCCGTTCCCGGATTCATGGCCATAAAATGATCTAAAAGAAGCTCACCCCGGGCTACCTCCACACCTTTAATTTTAATAACATATTGATTGGGTCCAAGCTGGATATTGTCTCTCAGACGGATTATGGGAACAATAACCCCCAGCTCGATGGCAAGCTGCCGCCGAATCATTACCACCCGATCCAAAAGATCGCCGCCCTGAGACTTCTCAGCAAGGGGAATAATGGCATAACCAAACTCTAATTCAATAGGATCCACCTGGAGCAGGGAAACCACATTTTCGGGTTTTCGGATTTCCTCGACTTCCTGCTCCTCAACTTTCAACTCTTCCTGTTTGAATTCTTCCTGCTGAACACTCTTTAGCTTAACTCCGAGATAAATAAGAAGGCCCCCGACAAGAATGAGGGACCATTGCCATAAGATAAAAACCAGTATAAAGCAGGCTCCGGCACCAACATACATAACCGAAGGGCTGTTGAAGATCTGGCGTATGAGATCATTGCCCAAATCCCCTTCCGCAGCGGCACGAGTAACAATAATACCTGTGGCTACCGCAATGAGCAGGGATGGAATCTGACTGACGAGGCCGTCGCCTATGGTGAGTATGGTATAACGTTCAAGGGCTTCCTCGATAGGAAGGGTATATTTCACCATACCCATGACAATACCGCCAATGATATTTACAAAGACCGATAATATGCCAAAAATGGCATCATTCTTGACAAACTTGGTGGCACCGTCCATGGCACCATAAAAATCCGCTTCTCTCTGTATCTTCTTACGCCTGTCTTTGGCATCTGTTTCATTAATGAGTCCTGAATTAAGATCCGCGTCAATGGCCATCTGCTTGCCCGGCATAGCATCCAGGGTAAACCGCGCGGCCACTTCCGATACACGCTCGGCACCTTTTGTTATAACCATAAACTGGGCTATCATAATGATAATAAAAACGATAGAGCCGACAATGAGATCATTTCCGCCCACAAACTCGCCGAAGCTCTGAATAACGCCTCCAGCTTCGCCCTCACCTACTATGAGCCGGGTTGATACAACATTAAGCGCAAGCCGATAGAGGGTGGTAAACAAGAGCATTGTGGGAAAGGCAGACATGGAAAGAGCCTCACGGGCATAAACGGCATTAATCAGAATCAGCAGGGATAAAGTGATGTTGAGAACCAGTAAAACGTCCAGTACCACGGAAGGCATGGGAACAATTATAAACAATACGATTAGAACAACAAAAATGGCAACAATCAAATTTTTGTTTTTCACAGCGCCAAAATCCTTCCTTCCCAAATATAAGTTTATAAATATAACTGATCTTGTGTCTTAAATTACTTCCATCCAAATAGGCTGAAAACCGTAAAAGCTTAGGAAGAGTTTATTGTTAATTATGTCGAAAACCCTCGGCTTTTGTCTTTTGATTTTATTTTATTATAAAGCAGCATGCAAAACAATAGCCGAATTGTCCTGTATTTGGTATGTATTCTTTTGCTTGCTAGGGCTTTTTTCCCTGCAGATTGTATACAAAGGCCAATACCTCAGCAACAGCCTTATAAAGCTCCGGAGGCACAGCTGCGCCAATTTCTACCGTATTGTAAAGAGCTTGGGCAAGAGGCCTGTTTTCAACAATATTAATCTTGTTTTCTTTTGCAGTATCCTTTATTCTCTTAGCCATAAAATCCACGCCCTTGGCAATAACATAGGGAGCGGACATTCTTTGAGGCTCATATTTTATGGCTACGGCATAATGGGTAGGGTTTGTAATAACCACGTCGGCTTTCGGTACTTCATTAAGCATGCGCCGCATGGATATTTCGCGCTGTTTTTGCTTAATCTTACCCTTTATTTCCGGATTACCTTCAATTTGCTTAAACTCTTCCTTTACCTCCTGCTTAGTCATGCGGATATCCTTTTCATGCTTGCGCCACTGAAAAAAGAAATCAACAACAGTGATAATAAGGAGTGCAAAGCATATTTTAATACCTATATCAATGGCTGTATTCACAAGGTATGCTGCAAGAGGTCCGACTTCCAGCGTCATTAATTTCAGAAGATTATTCATCTCGCCGCGGATAGAGGTATAGGCAACATACCCTATTAAGATTATCTTTAGCACCGACTTGGCAAGTTCAAACAGGGCTCGTGTCGAAAATAATTGTTTCAGACCGCTGATTGGGTTTATATTCGAAAATTTGGGCCGTATGGGATCGGTAGTAAACAAAAAACCCACCTGAAGATAGTAGCCCAGTGCTCCGGCCAGCATGGCAACAAGGAAAAGCGGGGCCAGAATTTTTGCTATTTCTATCAGCACATAGGTGAACAGGCTCATGACATCCCCTACATCGTCAAGCTTATAGGTTTTTTCTCCAACTAAAAAAACCCGGAGAAGGTTTTGTGTTGTGGTATAAATATAACCGCCAAAGGTCTTAAGGGATAGAAACATGAGCAGCAGGACGACGTTGGTTGCAGCCTCTTTACTGTGGAAGACCTGACCTTTTCTCCTTAAATCCCGACGCTTTTTCGAGGTGGCTTTTTCAGTCTTTTCACCGCTGTCGGCAAAAAGCTGCAGATTTATGACAATACCTCTGCGTCCTTCCATACAGGTCCTCCTTCCTACTGTGATTGACCTACATTAATGAGAAAATTAAAAATTTCCTTGTAGGTTTTATCTGTTATGAGGGATACAATGCCGTTAAAAGCGCCCAGGGTCAGGTAAATGATGGCTATTCCCAGAATAACCTTCAAAGGCATACCAAGCATAAAGACGTTCATTTGTGGCATGGATTTGGATATTATTCCCAATGCAAGATCTGTAATCAGAATGGTTATGGTTACGGGAGCAGCAATTTTAAAGCCAATGGCAAAAACAGCGGAAAAAAGTCCTACCAGCTGCCGCGGTGTTTCACCTGAAAACTCGGCTGCGCCTATGGGCAGATATTTATAGCTTTCAGCCATGGCTTCAATAAGCAGATGATGGGAATTGGTGGCCAGCATAACAAGGGTTGCGATAACCACATAAAAATCGGCTGTTATGGGAATCTGGATATTGGATAATGGATCCATAACGTTAACCATACCAAATCCTATGCGCATATCAATCATTTGGCCTGCTATGTAAATCGATGAAAAAAACAAATAGGAGATAAAGCCCATCATAAGACCAACCAGAAGCTCCTTGCCGATAAGAAGGGCATAGGCGGCCAGTGAGGCATACTGGGAGAAGTCCGGAATAGCAACGGTATTGGCAATTAACAGGGTGAACATGAGGCAGAAGCCGATCTTAAAATTATTTGGCAAATTACGCCTGCCAAAAATGGGTGATAAAAAAAACATGCCCGAAACACGTACCAGCACGAGAAGAAGAACACTCCATATATTCTGCATTGACTCAAAAATTGGAATCGTCATGAATCTATTATCCTTTAGTACCTTATAGGTCAGAAACGCCAATAAAATAACAAGTTAACCCGTCGGTGAATCTGAGCAGCAGGTTGCGGGCACAATCTGCTCTAGTATCCATATAGGAAAGCCGGGAATGCTCTGTTTTTCACATCCCCATGAATTTCAGCATGTTATCGTACATACGAAGGGTAAATTCCTTCATGGTCGTCATCATCCAGGAACCTAAAAGCATAAGGGCAACAAGCATGGCCACAATTTTAGGTACAAAATGAAGAGATTGCTCCTGAATATGCGTGGTAGCCTGAAATATACTTACGACAAGACCAACCACCAGACCAATAACAAGTACCGGGGACACAACCCTTAGCATGGTCATCATGGCATCCCTGGCAAGATCCAGTAAAAACTGCTCCAAAAGCATTACCTCCTTTTTGTTTACTAAAATATCTTACGAATCCCTGCCCCGCTATCGTACAAATGACTCCACGATTTGCTTTGTGATAAGGTTCCACCCATCCACCAGGAGAAAAAGCAGAATTTTAAAGGGCATGGAGATCATAACAGGAGGAAGCATCATCATACCCATGGACATAAGCGTACTGGCTACCACCATATCAATGACCAGAAAAGGGATATAAAGCATAAAGCCCATAAAAAAGGCTGTTTTCAGCTCACTTATCATAAAGGCCGGAATCACCACGGTTAAGGGCAAATCTGTTAAATTCTCCGGCGGGGCTTCCTCAGCTATTTCAGCAAAAAGAGCAATATCTTTATCATAGGCGTATTCCAGCATGAACTCCTTGGCTCTCAAAGAAGAAATATCAATGGCCTCTTCCATGCTTATCTGGTTCTCGGCAAAGGGCTTGAGGGCATTGTTATTAATGTCGGTGAAAACAGGATTCATTATAAAAAAGGTTAAGAAGAGCGCAAGACCTACAACGATTTGATTTGGAGGAATCTGCTGCGTACCCATGGAATTTCTTAAAAAAGAAAGTACGATGATAATACGGGTAAAGGAAGTCATCATGATAAGGATGGATGGCAGCAAGGATAAAACCGTCAGCAATAGCAGCAGCTTTATGCTGTTGCTGATTTCCTGGGGATTCTCTGTGTTTTGAATGGTTATTCCACCGTCAGATATGGAAATGCCCGGTGCTGCGAGGGCAACCGAGCTTGTAATCACTAGAAAAACGGTAATTAAAAGGAGTATTTTTGATACCTTTTTCTTGAGCATGGGATATGCCAACCTTTCTGGTTATTCTGCCCGTCCATGAAGTCTGCGAAGTCGCTTAATCCCAGCGGAGAGTCCATTGCTTTCTTCTTCTCCTGTGAATTCGTCCTTCGCAGAAGAAGCCTGTACCGATTCCTCTTCATCGGCAGAGGCCGGCTGAGCCGTCTTCTTCGCTTGCTGTTTATTTCCACCCAGCCCCGAATAAGTCTCGAAAATCTGCCTGAAGTCAAACCTGCCGACAGGTTCCCGAACCTCCTCTTTTACTTCTTCAATGAGGAGGGAATCTTTTTCTATCTCAGATACCAGTTCCAATCCCTTTTTGGTATTAAGAAAAAGGAAATACTTTGTGCCAACACGAATAAGACTAAGAGACCTGTCCGGTCCGACAGCCATGGTCTCGATGACCTTCATATGCCTGTTATTAGCGCCGCCTGCCATTTTCTTTCCAAGAAACCGGGAGGTTATATAGCTCAGATATAAAACCAGAGCAATAGCGGCCAATATTCCCATCAACTGCAAGAAGTCTTTCATCCTTTACTTCCTTTGCAGGAGTTACCCGACCACTTTTTTGACGGCTTCCAGAACTCTTTCAGCCTGAAACGGCTTAACAATAAAGTCTCTGGCACCTGCTTGAATGGATTCAATAACCATTGCCTGCTGACCCATGGCTGAGCACATAATAATTTTTGCGGCGCTGTTTAAGGATTTAATCTGCTTAACGGCTTGAATGCCGTCCATCTCGGGCATGGTTATATCCATAATCACCAAATCAGGATTTAATTCCTTATATTTTTCAACCGCTTTGAGTCCATTTTCGGCATCACCAACAACGGAATATCCGTTTTTAGAAAGGATGTCTTTAATCATCATACGCATGAATGCGGCATCATCGACGATCAGAATACTTGCCATAGGTAAATTCCTCTCAATAAATAATTTTACATGTTGCTCTTATTAAACTATACCACTATCGGTAGAACTTTACCACGATATTCGCTTTTTTGACAAAATAATTAACGTTACAGACGCTTTGAAGGATGAATGATATCAGTGATTCTAACACCGAAGCTTTCGTCAATAACGACGACTTCACCCTTGGCAATAGCCTTTCCGTTAACCAGTATGTCAACCGGTTCACCTGCCAGCTTATCCAATTCAATAATGGAACCCTGACCAAATTCAAGAATCTCCCTTATTCTCTTGGTAGTTCGGCCCAGCTCAACAGATACCTGCAGAGGTACATCCATAAGAAGGCTGATATTTTTTCTTTCAAACTCCGCCATACCTTCATCCAATGAAGGAAACTGTGCCGGCTGAACATTAACGGGAATCATGGGCTGCTGGGGAGGTGCTCCGTAACCCTGAGGCGGCTGGTTTCCATAAGGATTCATAGCATAATTGGCAGGCTGTTGAGGCATTTGATACTGGGTATTGGGCATTTGAAAGGAAGCCTGCTGAGGAGGGTAAGGCGCTTGATTCTGTTGGTATGCGGGTTGGGGTATCTGAACCTGAGGCTGCTGGTATGCCGGCTGACTGGGCTGAGACGGTGGGTGAGCTGTCGGTTTAGCAGTATTGGCAGGCTTGTCCAAATCATTTTTTTTCAGCAGATTGGTTACCATTTCCTTTGCAAAGGATATAGGCAGCACCTGCATGATTTCACTGTCAATGAGGTCTCCCACTTTTAAGGAAAAACGGATAAGAACCATTGCAGAATCCTTAGTAAGCCGAATGCGTTCAGAATCATATGTATCGCTTACCAGAGTTGATTCCGGAGGTGATATATCTACCCGCTTGTCAAACATTGATGACAGGGAGGTGGCCGAGGATCCAACCATTTGATTCATGGCCTCGCTTATTGCACTGAGATGAAGCTCTGTAAGCTCCCCCTGCGCATTACCATATCCGTCGCCGCCCATCATCAGATCCGTGATGATTTTAACATCGCTTTCCTTCATAATAAGCAGGTTAAAACCGATAAGGCCTTCCGTGTACTGGACTCTCACAGCTACGTAGGGTTCTACAAACATCCCGGAAAAAGCTTCCCATGTGGTTTCATCAACCTTGGGTGTTGTTATGTTGACCTTCTGGCCTAAAAGCGCATACAGGGTTGTAGCCGAGGTTCCCATGGATATATTTCCGATTTCACCCAAAGCATCCTTTTCTTCCGCGGTTAAAAGAGAGACGCCGGCTGCCTTTTTCTCAGGAATGCCTGCGGAATCTTCTTCTTCAATGTCTGTTCCGTTGAGCAAAGCATCAATTTCTGCTTGTGATAACATATCTCCCATTTATTCATCCTCCCCCTTAATAATGTCGGTGACTTTAACCGCCGATTTTTTATTTCGGACACCGGGCTTACCATAGAATTTTAACATGCTTCCTACAAGGACCTCAAGCTTTCCTTCAACACCGGTGTCCAAAGACAATACATCCCCTGTTTGGAGATTAAGAAATTCCCGGACAGATAAGCTTGTTCGGCCCAGTATGGCGGTAACGGGCACTCGTGTTTCCTCAACCTTGTTTCCGATAGTGGTTTTTGTTTCATCTGTCGATCCTTTTTCTATAGACGAAAACCATAATTTTGTGGTTAACATCGGCATTACGGGCTCTACTGTCATATGGGGTATACAAAGGTTTATCAGCCCTTCAACATCTCCAATTCGAGCTGTAAACGTAATAAGGGCCACCATTTCGTTGGGCGACATAATCTGAACAAACTGAGCGTTTGTCTCCACCCTGTCAAGAACGGGCTTTATCTTGGCAACGTTCTCCCAGGGCTCCTGCATAAGTCCCAGCATCTGAGACATAATGCGCATCAGAATGGCCAGCTCAATTTCCGTAAACCCTCTTATCTTGTCCACGCCGTTGCCCCTACCACCCAGGATGCGGTCAATTAACGAATAGGCAATGGTGGGATTTATTTCAAATATGATGGACCCTAAAAAGGGCTTGAATTCAACAATTCCCAGCACGGCAGGATTTGCGATTGAGTTTGTAAACTCCGAGTACTGCAATGGCTGTACGGTTTGAACCTCTACCTGGACCAAGGTTCGCAGGTAGCCGGATAAAAAGTTTGTAAGAAAACGGGCATAATTTTCATTTATTATCTGGAGTGTACGGATATGATCCTTGGCAAACTTGCTTGGCCTGCGAAAATCATGGTTCCTTACCCTCTTTTCCGTTGTTTCCTTACTAATCTCCTTAACATCGAGCTCTCCCGTATTAAGCTGCTGTAGGAGCCTGTCTATTTCATTTTGGGAAAGTATGTCTCCCACGCGCATTTCCTCCCGTTATTATTGTGATTGGATAATCCATTTGTCGAATACAATCTGGTGTATAAACTGTCCTTTAGGTGTAGAGCCGATAATTTCGTTAAAAATCTGCTTAAGATCGTCTCTGGCCGTTGCCATGGCACCCTCAGAGGTTAAATCTTCATAGGATTTACTAAGAAAATACTCAATTACAGCCTGTTTTAGCTGACTCAAATATTTTACCTGAACAATTTCGGTACGCTCTTCCTGAATTTTTTTCTTCTCTCCGCTATCATAAATAATTGATACCGAAGCCATAATAAAGCTGTTCGGATGAGCTTCCGTTTTTTTCAGGTTAAACACAGGATTGTCCGAAGTCGTATAGGGCGAATACTCCACCAGGTTAGCCGGCTCAACCACTGTTTCAATGGCACCCTCCTCCTCTACAGGGGGATTGGAGGCAACAAAATAGAAAATGGATACCACCGCCAGGGCAATGGTCAAAACAGCTATGATCACAAATAAAATAATATAAGGCAACTTTCCCCGCAAATACGCCACTCCCTTTACTTTTTATTTCCGCAGATGAAGCTTCGACTATTCCTCGTTTGGCAGGGGCATCGGACTAAGGGGCCTATTCAGCAAACCTGTTCTCTGTTTATATTCTACCACCTTGGAAATAACCTCTTCAACATTTTCAGCTACAACATATTTCTTTCCGTTGGTTAAAGTAACGACGGTATCGGGTGTTGCCTCTACCGTTTCTATCCATTCACAGTTAAGAATAAAGGAGGATTGATTTAAACGTCTTACCTGTATCATCCGGCTCACTCCTTCCGGCTTGTTGAATTAACAGCCTGCTTTAAATCACATAAGCCTTTAATTAAACCAACCTGAGGGGCGGGCTAAAAGCCGCCCCGCAGTTGGCAGCGCATTAACGCTTCATATTAGCTAATTCCTGCAGAATTTCATCCGAGGTTGTCATAACGCGGCTGTTGGCCTGAAAACCTCTCTGGGTGATAATCATTTCGGTAAACTGATTAGCCAGATCCACATTGGACATTTCCAGGGTTCCGGG